>JBEIJG010000491.1:0-2483 GCA_040380385.1 Phycisphaeraceae bacterium
CAACTGAGTTTCCTTTACCCTCTCTCCTTTACCATTTCCTTTTCTTCTTCTCCGGCCAATCAACGCTTTGAGCGCGCGGTGATGACCGTGAGCATGCCTCTCAACCTATCGCCGGATGAAGTTTGAGAACTCGAGGCTGAAGCACCCGCCCGCGCCCGCATCCTGCACCCGCCGTACCATGCGCGGCTTATGACTTCGCAGCACTGGTTGCATCCGGTCCGGACTCTCACCAAGCTTTCGCTCGCCGTCGCGCTCGCCGCAGCCACGGCCGCCACCAACGCCGCGACACCGCAGGAGGCGGACACAGCCTCCGACGCCGCGAGCGCGGCCGCTGTGCCGAAAGGCCCGCCGCCGACGCCGGTGCGCGTTGTCAAAGCGCGAGCCGAGTCACTCGCGCCGAGGAAGAAGGTCTTCGGCGAGATTCGCGCCTCACGAAAGTCAACGATCGCGTCCGAAGGCGCGGGGCTCGTGCGCGAGTTTCCCGTGAACGAGGGCGATCGCGTCCCCGCGGGCGAAGTGCTCGCGCGGCTCGACGACACGCGCATCAAACTCGAGATCGCCGTACACGCCGCGACGCTCGACGCCGCGCGCGCGACCGTCGCTGAGCGCGAGGCCGTCATCGCCCGCGAAGAGCGCGACCTCGAACTCCTGCGCCGCGCGTCGGCGGCGGGCGGAACCAATCCGCGTGAACTCGCCGACGCCGAAAGCGCGCTGGCGGTCGCCCGTGCGCAGGCCACGCAAGCGCGCGCTGCCGCGGTCGTGATCGAGCAGCAGGGCGCGATCCTCAACGATCGACTCGCGGACCTTGTCGTCCGCGCGCCGTTTGCGGGTGTCGTCACGATGCGTCATTCGGAAGAAGGCGCATGGATCGCTGAAGGTGGCGCTGTTGTTGATCTCATCGCGACCGACGAACTCGAAGCGTGGTTCGAGGTGCCGCAAGAACTCTACGGCGCGACAGTCGCGCTCGCCGCGGAGAGCGCGAAAAGTTTGACCCGCGAGGTTCCTCTCTCGATCGAGTCGGCGACGGATGTGCCGGTCGCGGCGTTCGGCGTCCGCGTCGTGCCCGAAGTCGATCCGCGTTCGCGCACATTCCGCGCGGTGCTGCGCGTCGTCAACACGAAGGAACTCCTCGCGCCCGGTCTCGCGCTCACGGCATTCGTCCCCGCAGGCGCGACCGCGCCGCGCGTCGTGATTCCAAAGGACGCGATTCTGCGCGGCGACGCATCGCCATTCGTCTACGTCGTTCGCGGCGGTGTGGCGATGCCTGTCAACGTACGTATTGCGTTTCCGCTCGGCGACGACGTGGCGCTCGAACCAGGCGCGATCGCCGCAGGCGATGAAGTCGTCACCGAAGGCAACGAACGGCTCATGGGCCCGACGCCTGTCGCGCCCATCGCGCCGAGTGTTGCGGATGGCGGTGACGGCACAGGCGCTGCTGGGATCACGGGTGCTGCATCGAGCGCACGAAAGGCGGCCGCCGAGTGAAGATCGTCGAAGGTTCGATTCGCCAGCCGGTGACGGTGCTCGTTGGCGTGGTGCTTGTCCTCATTGCGGCGCTGGTTGCAGTGCGTCAGGTGCCTGTGCAGCTCACGCCCGACGTCGATGACACGATCGTCAGTGTCTCGACGATCTGGCCCGGAGCCTCGCCTGAAGAGATCGAGCAGTCGATCGTCGAGCGACAAGAGGAGAAACTGCAGGGTGTGGCGGGCGTTCGCTCGATGACGTCGAGTTCCTCGCAGGGCTCGGCGCGCATTCGCCTTGAGTTCAACCCCGGCACCGACAAGGACGCTGCGATCCGCGAGGTGAGCGATCGCCTGCGGCAGGTTCCCGACTATCCATTCGGCGTCGACGAACCGATCGTTGAAGCAAGCGACCCTGAGAACAAGGACTACATCGCATGGATCGTCCTCTCGGCGGGCAACGCAACCGACGCAGCGGGGCAGCCCTTTGATATCCGCACACTGCAGGATTTCGCCGTAGACCACGTGAAGCCGCAGATCGAGCGCGTTGGCGGCGTGGCCGAGGTGAATGTCCTCGGCGGGCGTGAGCGCGAATTGCAAGTACGCGTTGATCCAGCGGCGCTGGCCGCGCGCGGCGTGACGATCTCGCAACTTGCCGCCGCGCTTCGCGGCGCCAACCAGAACGCGCCGGCGGGTTCGCTTGCCGAATCGAAGCGCGACATCGTGCTGCGCTCCGTCGGTCAGTTTGAATCGACCGACGACATCGCGCGCGTGGCGATCGCGCAGGGCGCATCCGGACCGGTACTCGTTGGCGATGTCGCCGAAGTCGTCGAGACGTGGAAGGAAGTGACAAACTTCGTCCGCTCGCAGGGCATTCCGGTGCTCGCGATCAACGTGCAGAAGGAAGTCGGCACCAACGTCATCGAGGTGATGGAGGGCGTGAAGGCGTCGATCGCGGCACTGGGCGAGAAGGGCGGGATCCTCGACTCGGAGACCGCGACGCTTGGGCTTTCCCAGCCGCTC
>JBEIJG010000492.1:0-2470 GCA_040380385.1 Phycisphaeraceae bacterium
AGCGACAGCGCGTCGAGTGGTTCTTTCGCGCGAGTTACACCGTCGAACGCGCGGATGTCGGCGATGTCGACGCCGGTGAAGACGGTTGTTGCGGGAACAGAATCCGTTCCCGCGGCGCGCGGTGCGAAAGCTGACGCGAGCAAGTCGGCCGCGAAAGCCGCCGCGAAGTCGCCCGTCAAGACGGATGCGAAAGCCAGCGTGAAGACGGATCGCAAGTCTGCGTCTCAATCCGAGCCTAAGCCAGCGCCCAAACCGGTCGCGCGATCGGCTGCGAAGTCGGAGGCTTCGGTCGAAGCGAGGTCTGAAGCGAGGTCGCAGGCAAAACCGAGCGTGGTGGAAGTCGACGTTGCCATCGAAGGCGAACCGATCGATCCTTCGCATCCTTTCCGCGCTGCGACGCGGGCTCGAGGCACCTGATCGATGTCCGCGGATCGTACGTTGCAAGACGTGGGTTCTTCTCGCACAGCGGCCGCGCCTCAAGCAGCGGGCGGTGCGCCAGTCTCAACTTCGATTTCGGCTCCGGCATCGCGCGCGTGGCGCATCGCACTTGTCGCCTATCTCGTCCCGATCACGGTGTTGACGCACTGGCCGCGCTTCGGCATCGGTGGCGCAGGTGCGGTCGACAAGTTCGTGCACTTCGTTGCTTTCGGCGCGCTCGCATGGATCGCTATGCACGCCGCGCCACGCGGCCGCGCATGCTTCGCATGGCTCGCTGCAGCAGCGTGGGTCTACCTCGACGAAATCACGCAGGCGCTCGAGATCCTTGGACGCACGTTTAGTTTGGCCGACATGGTTGCAGGGTGGATCGGCGTCGCGATGGCAGGGGCGATCTATTGGACGCGCTCCTCGCGCGCGCCGCGTGCATCGCGCGCGATACTCGACGGCGCGATGTATGGCGAAGGTTCCTCGTGGCTACGCGCGGCGCTCGTCGTCGTGACGAGCGTCGTGGTCGTTGGCGGTGCGATGTTTGCGACGCGCGTGCAAGCAGGCGCGGCGGCAGCCTTTCCGACGGCGGTCTACCCCATCGGTTTTGCAACGCTCGTCGGGCTTGTTCTGGCGACCGCGCTCGGCGAAATGCGCGCGGTGCGACAGACGGGTCTCGCGACGAAAAAACGCGCGTGGCCGATTGCGCTCGGTGCAGTGCCCATACTCGCGGGCGTCCTCTTCGCGTCGTATCTCGTCTTCGTGCGCGTGTTCTTTGGGGAGCCCATTCCCGAAGATTCGCGCACAGATCACGAGGGATTTCTTGTCCTGCGTGAAGGGTTTCTTTTCGTCGCTTTCGTTCTTGCCTTCGAGATCGTGCGGCATTGGGCGATCTGGTGCGGGCGCGATGCACGCGAAATGCGCGACCCGTCGCGCTGACGCGAGTCGCGGCGAGCGCGTTCGCCACGCCGACCTCCACGACGACTCTCGCCTCGTGCGCTACGCTGCGTGCGATGAGCCGTCACGTTGTCATTGTTGGAGCAGGAATCGCAGGGCTCGCCGCTGCGCGCACACTCGCCGATGCTGGTTTTTCGGTCGAGATCCACGAAGCCACCGATCGCGTCGGTGGTCGTGTGGCGAGCGACACGGTCCGCGGGTTCACGGTCGATCGCGGCTTTCAGATTTACCTCTCGGCGTATCCCGAGGCGAAGCGCTCTCTCGATCGTCCTGGCTGTGATTTGCGCGCACTTGATTTGAAGGCGTTCATGCCGGGTGCGCTCGTGTGGAATGGCGCACGCGCTGCGACGATCGCGCATCCGTTGCGCGAGCCGCTGGCGGCGATCATGGGCGTTTTGCGCGGCGTTGTGCCGCCGGCTGACGCGTTGCGGATGATTCCGTTCGCGCGCCGTGCGCTGAGCGGCCCGTCGGATGGCCCAGGCCCATCTGGCACCACGGCACTCGCGCGGCTCACTGCCGCGGGCATTTCACGCGGCACGATCGACCGCTTTTTCCGGCCGTTTTTCGGCGGCGTTTTCTTTGATACGTCACTCTCGACCGACGCAGGCCGTCTCGACTTTTTGCTGCGGATGTTCGCTGAGGGCTTTGCCTGCGTTCCCGCAAAGGGCATGGGCGAGATTCCCAAGTTGATGTTGGCCGCGGCGCCATCGGTACGCGTGCGGCTTGGGTCGCGCGTCGAGCGTGTGGAGTCGCGGGCCATCGTGCTTGCATCGGGTGAACGCGTCGAAGCCGATGCGGTCATCCTCGCGACTGGCGCGCACGATCTCGAACGGCTGCTCGCACCGATCGCGCCTGATTTCCCGCAAACAGCATGGTGCGGCACGTTTTCCGCGTGGTTTGCGACGCCAGACCCGGCCGCGCTCCCGAGTTGGCTCGTGCTCAACGGGTCGGGCCTCGGCTCGTTCAACCATGGCGCTGCGATGAGCGCGATCGCGCCGTCGTATGCACCGAGCGGACGCGGCCTTTTCGTCGCGAATACGACGTTCCTCCCGAAGGACCGCGACAACTCGCTCGACCTCGCCGCCGATAT
>JBEIJG010000493.1:0-2468 GCA_040380385.1 Phycisphaeraceae bacterium
CAACTCTGCGCAATCGATCTCGACACCAACGTCGGAAATCTCCGCGAGGCTGTATTGCGGACACGCGACGAACGGGAGAACTCGTTTCGTCACGCGAAAGGACAAGCAGCATGAAGCAAGCCACTTCACGCACACCGCGTCTTCACACATCGGGTCTTCACACGCTGGGTCTTCACGCACTGGGTCTTCACGCACTGGGTCTTCACGTGGCGGCACGCGCGCCGCGCCGTTCTGCACACGCTGTTTCGACGGCTTCGGTTTGGCTGGCCATCCTTTGGCTCGCGATGCCGATCGCAAGCGTCGACTTCAACGGGGCTTTCGCGGCAACTCCGCAAGCAGAAGTTCCGCCCTCGAAGAGCCCAAGTGGTCAAAGCACTGGGAATGGCAATCCGACGAATCCGCGCGCGCTTGCACCAACCTACAACCCAAGCAAAGCCCCCGCTACACCAAGCGAGACTGTTCCCGCGGCGACACCCGCGACACCGGCGACACCCGCGACACCGGCCACAACACCGGCCACAACAACGGTCACAACAACGGCCACGCCTCCTGCGACGCCCGCGCCCACAAAGCCAACTGCGAAGCCAACCGCAACGCCACCCGCGGCCACCGCGCCGAAGCCGAGCGATGCGTCCGTCCGTTGGGAACCGCAGTGTTCGATCACCGCGATCTTCGTCGAAACGCGATCCGCCGATAGTTCGCCGCTCGAAACGGAAGCGGAGCGTGCGCGCGAGCAACTGGGCAAACTCCTCTATTCGCGCTGCGACGTCGTCGTCGACGAAGCGCCCATGCGCGATGTCCTTCGCGCGCTGCGCCGCGCGATCGGCATCAATCTCGTCGTGTTTGAGCTCGGCGGCGGGATGCCGGGAATCGACCCAGATCAGCCCGTGAGCCTCCAACTTGAAAACGCTTCCGGGCGCGAAGTGCTGGAGGCACTGGCGGGAATGACGGGGCTCAACTGCACGTGGCAGCTCCACAACGCCACGGTCGAGTTCGGTCCGAAGACAACGCTCGCCCGCGAAGAAGCGCGCTACCCGAAGTTGTACGAAACGGGTGACCTCGCTATCGACGCTCCCGACTACAAGGCGAGAGGCATCGGCGTCATCGGAGTCCAGAGTTACAACCGACGCGACAGCGACGAGATCATTGGCGAACTCGTGCGCATGATCGTTTCGCACTGCGAGCCCGAGGCGTTCCGGCCGGCCCCGCCGGCTATGGTTGAAGACGCCAACGGCAATCTTGTGATCGTGAAACATACGACGCCGACCGGGAAGGGAACCTCGCCAAAGGCGAATCCCAACACCACGGCCTCGCAGAACTTTGATCCGTCTGCGGCCGTCGTCTACGCCACTGGCCAGTGGGCTTCGATCCAAGCCAAAGACAACAACATCATCGTGCATGGTCCCGACTTCGTACATCGCACGATTGACGGCTATCCGAAACCGATTCCACCACGCGCTGCCGAACCGACGAGTGGTGCGCCACGCAGCAAGTCGAGCCCAACGCCGTAAGCGGAGGTGACGCGTGAACAAACGTCCTACGCGCGCTCTGGCGACTTCGCACTTCGTTTCTATCCGTCGTTTTGGATTTCTTGCCCAATGCCTTCCTGCGCGCCTTCCTGCGCACGTTCCTGCATGCGTTGCTGTGTGCCTTGCCGCGTCGTTTGCAGGATCGTCGTTCGCAGAGTCGTCGATCGCATGCGACGCGCCATTCGCCCGCACCACAAGCGCGTCGACACCGTCGGACATCACTGTTGATTGTCGCTGGGCCGCGATGCGCCCGTCGGATGTCGCGGAGCCGACGAGCGATGATGCGCGCCGTGACGAAATAGTCGGACGGCTCGTCCACTCGCGCCTCAACCTTCGCTGCGAAGATGCGCCAATCGGCGAGGCGCTCCGAAGTATCGCCAACGCCATTGGCGTCAACCTTCTGGTTTTTGAACAGCTCGATCCGAACGATGCTCGATCAGGTCTGGATGTCGAACGCCGCGTCGATCTTGCGCTTGCTGATGTCAGCGGCCGCGCAGCGCTCGAAGCGGTCATCGCGCTGGCAAGCCGCCACGCGACGTGGCAGATTTCCGTCGCGTCGGGTGACATGGGGATGCTCGAAGTTGGGCTCCGCAAAGATCTCGCCCGCGAGTCCGCGCGTGACACGCGCGCCTACGACGTGACCGATCTCTCGATTGACCCGCCTGACTTCAGCGGCTCGGGTGCGGTCCACAGCCGTCGCTCGACGGAGGAAGTCGCCGCCGAACTCGTGCGCATGATCTCGACCCACTGCGAGCCTGAGGCGTTCCGGCCGCTTCCGACACGCTCGAAGCACGACACGGTTGCAGCCCCGGTGACCGGTGGACGCGACCAGAACGACGACGCGACGTTGAACCTCGACCCAAGCCGCGGGCCGGTCCGCATCGAGGGACAGTGGGCCTCGATCCAAACAAAGCAGACGACGATCGTGGTGTCGGCGCC
>JBEIJG010000494.1:0-2466 GCA_040380385.1 Phycisphaeraceae bacterium
GAGTACTTCGTCGGATCCGTAAAACTCGCCCATCAGGATCCGGCGAGTACTTCGTCGGATCCGTAAAACTCGCCCATCAGGATCCGAAGCGTACTTCTTCGGATCCGTAAAACTCAGTGCGTTTGCCACTCGATCTTGCTGACGTCGATCCCTTCCTTGTAGAGATCCCACAGCGGACTCATCGTGCGCAGGTGGTTCACTGCCTTCACGATCGCGTCGACTGCGTAATCCACCTCTTCTTCCGTCGACCAACGGCCGAGCGAAAGACGAAGGCTCGAGTGTGCGAGTTCGTCGCCGACGCCGAGGCTCTTCAGCACGTAGCTCGGCTCAAGGCTCGCGCTGGTGCAGGCCGAACCCGACGAGCAGGCGATGTCCTTGATACCCATCAGCAACGACTCGCCCTCGACGTAGCCGAAGCTGATGTTGAGGATGTGCGGGAGACGGCGCTCTGCGTGGCCGTTCACCTGAACGACTTCGAGTCGCGACGAGAGTTCGCGCTCGAGTTTGCGGCGCAAACCAAGCAAGCGCTCGCGTTCGGTTTCCATCTCATGCATCGCGAGTTCGCATGCCTTGCCGAAGCCGACGATGCCCGTGACGTTCAACGTGCCCGAGCGCATGCCGCGCTCGTGACCGCCGCCGTCCTGGATCGCCTCCAATCGGACGCGCGGATTGCGACGTCGCACGTACAACGCGCCAACGCCCTTCGGGCCGTACATCTTGTGGCCAGACCACGACATCAGATCGATGTGGTCGCGCTCGACGTCCGTTGGCATCTTGCCAACCCATTGCGTCGCGTCGGTGTGGAAGATCGCGCCACGCTCATGGCAGAGCGCGCCGATTTCAGGCACTTCGTTGATCGTGCCAATCTCGTTGTTCCCCCACATGATCGACACGAGGATCGTGTCGTCGCGCATCGCTTCCGCAACCATCGCGCGCGTAATGACGCCGTCCGCGGGTGGTTGGAGGAAGGTGACATCGAAGCCTTCGTTCTGCAGTCGCTTGCACGGGTCGAGCACAGCCTTGTGCTCGTGCGCGGCCGCGATGATGTGGCCGCGGTTCTTTGTGCCCTCGGGGCCCTTCGCGTACATGCGCGCAGCGCCCTTGATCGCGAGGTTGTTCGACTCGGTCGAGCCGCTCGTCCACACGATTTCCTTCGGGCTCGCGCCGATCAGCGCAGCAGCTTGCTCACGCGCGAGATCGACGGCGTCTTCACCCTCCCAACCGAACTTGTGGTTGCGGCTGGCAGAGTTCCCGAATTTCTCGGTGAAATACGGCAGCATCGCTTCGACAGCCCGAGGATCGGTGCGGGTCGTGGCGGCGTTATCCATGTAGATGGGCAGTTTGACTGCCATCGGAATCACTCCTGATTTGGCGTTGATTTGGACGGCGCTTGGCCGGCTCTAGGGTCAGCGGGTCAGCGGGTGTCCGCAACCTCGCTCGGCCGCTCCGTTGCGACCGAGTCTCATCATAGGGCTTCGCGCGCTCGACGAGAACAGACGCAGCCGAGGTTCGACTTGAAGTTTCTTTCGCGGTGCCGCGTTCACCCGAACGACGTTCGCAGTGCGACGGCACAAACAGGGTGGAGGCGAATCGTTGATCAAGCCGCGATGGGCACGCTCGTCTTACTTCGCGCATCACCTCGGCGATTTCGCGTACCTTCGCAGGCCCCGTTCCCGCCGCTTGGGCGGGCGAACCGCCCTTTCCATTGCTCCCAATCCATGGTTCCCAATCCATGGCTCCCAGAATCATGCGCATCATTGAAGACCCCGCCGAACTCGCTGCCCCGGACCTCGCCCAATGCGGGTTCGTCCCAACGATGGGCGCGCTCCACAATGGGCATGGTTCACTCGTGCGACGGGCGTCCGAAGACGGGCGACCGGTGGTTGTCTCGATCTTCGTGAACCCGACCCAGTTCGGGCCGAACGAGGACTACGCCCGATATCCACGCACGCTCGACAGCGATTGCGCGCTGCTCGAGCCGCTTGGCGTCGCGGGCGTCTTCGTACCGCCGGTCGAGGCCATCTACCCCGAAGGCCTCGAAGCGTCTCGCGCCGTCGCGGCCGCGCTCCCCCTTCCGCAAGTGGCGACCGAGCCTCGACTTGAAGACGCGTGTCGTCCGGGGCACTTTGGGGGAGTTGCGCTGGTCGTCGGCCGACTCTTCGACATGGTCCGCCCGTCGGCGGCCTATTTCGGCGAGAAGGACTTCCAACAACTTCGGCTGATCGAAGACATGGTCGCCGCCGACCGTGCGCGATTTGGCGCGCTGCGCGTGGTGCCGTGCACAACGATTCGTGAGCGCGACGGACTCGCGATGTCGAGCCGCAATCGCTACCTCCAGGCCGAAGAACGCGACGCGGCGCTCGCGCTGTCGCGGGCGCTGCAGGTCGCGCATTCGGCGCAGCGGGTTGAGACCGCCGAGCGACTCATGCGCGACACACTCGACGCCTTCGGACTCGAAACTGAGTA
>JBEIJG010000495.1:0-2444 GCA_040380385.1 Phycisphaeraceae bacterium
GGCCGATTTTCGAAGCACCGAAAGAACTCGCGATTCGCTGGCCCGAGGGTTACGCCCCGCAGTGGTCGCAGGATCTCGAACAGCATGCGGTTGTAGGCGATCTGGATGCCGACGGACGTCTCGACATCCTGATCGCGCGGGCACTCGTCGAAAAGGGTGCGTTTGATTTGTCGGCGCTTTTTCTTGCAGGTCAAGCGGACGGATCGTTCGTTGCGAAGCCAGATCACGCGCTGGCGACGTTGGCGGGAGGTTCGACATGGTCGATTTTGCTCGGTGACGTCGACAACGACGGGTTGACTGATCTCTATCTCTGTCGCAGCGGCGGAAATCGGTTGATTCTCGTGGAACCAGGTGGTGGTTTCCGCGATGCGACGGAGACATGGCAAGCAGCGGGAACGACGACAAGTTGCGGTGACGGTGCACTCGCAGACCTCGATCACGATGGCGATCTCGATGTGTTGCTGCTCGCACGCGACGGGCCGATTGAACTTCTCGCAAATGTCGGGGGATCCTTCAAAGACATTGCGAAGGAGTCGCTCGACATTCCGGGATTCGAAACCGTGGAACGCGGGCCGATTTCAACGATCATTGGCGACTTCGACTACGACCGCGATGCGGACATCTTCATCTTGAATGAACTCCCGCCGCACACGCTGCTCTTGAACGAGCGGCTTTGGCGATGGGTGCCAGGCACCGCTCCGGGCTTCACGCAAGAGCAACTAGACGAGCAGGCCCTCGCAGCCGCAATCGTCGATCTCGCCGACATTCCACTGCGACGACTTGCACTCGCAAGCGGGGGTTATTTGCGTATGCCGACGCGTATTGAGACCTACGCGCGCGATGCGCGAACGGAACTCGCCGTCGTCGATGTAACTGGCGATGGACACAGTGATCTCTTGCTGATGCGTGCGAAAAGTATGCTTTTGCTCGATGAATCTGGAAGACTCGTCACCGAGATTCCCTACGGCGAAGAGATCATTCGCGCACAAGCCGTGCAACTTGACGCAACGAAAGGCCCGTCGGTGCTCGCACTTCGCGCGGGCAAGGCGCCGCTTCTGCTCGCGCCGGGGCCGGGGCGCGGAAACTCCGTTGCGTTCCGTTTCAGCGGGCGCGACGATCCGTCGCAATCGATGCGCTCAAACACCAGTGGCATCGGCACGGCCTACGCCGTTCGCGTGGGGAACGAGTGGTTCGGCGGTGAAACGTTCCGATCACACACTGGTCGCGGACAGTCGCTCGCGCCTGTTTCGATTGGCATTGGTCCGTTCGACGCGGCAGACGTCGTCGAGATCGAGTGGTCGGATGGCGTTTTTCAAAGCGAAGTCGGAGTGAAAGCGGGGGTGTTGACGCCGATTGTCGAGACGCAGCGGCAGATCTCCTCGTGCCCGGTACTTTTCGCATGGAACGGCGAGCGGATGGAGTTCGTATCGGATCTCCTCGGCGTCGGCGGGCTCGGGTACTTGCTCGAGCCCGGCGTCTATAGCGAGCCGCGTCCGCGCGAAACGTTCGTGTTTCCGGAAGGCGCGCTCGTACCGCGCGCGGATGGCTCGTTGCGCATCGCGCTTGCCGAGCCGATGGAAGAATCATGCATGCTCGATCAGGTCGCGCTCCGAGCGATCGATCTGCCGGAGGGATGGGACATCGCGCCCGATGAGCGGCTTGCGATCGGCGGTGCCGCGCCAACCGGCGATATCGTCGCGTGGAAGGACGAGTGGATCGCTTCGACCGCAAGCGCGTCGAGCCAGGAAGCGTTGGCGAAGGTTGATCTGATCGCGCCCGACGTGGGGCCGCACGATCCGCGCTTCCTCGGAAGGCTCGCCGGTGAACAGGTGCTCGAACTCAAGTTTGCAACCGACATCAACGCCATCGTCGATCCATGGCTCGTCATCGACGGATGGGTTGAGTATCCGTACTGTCAGACCATGTTTGCGGCGTGGCAGGCGGGCGCGAAGTATCGCGCGCCGAGTCTCGAAGCGCGTGGCGCCGATGGCTCGTGGACCACGCTTGTCGAAGAGTGGGGCTATCCGGCGGGCATGCCGCGACGCATGGCGCTGCCGATTCCGCGCGAGAAACTGCCCGCAGGCGTCAACGCGCTTCGCATGCGCACGAACATGGAGATCTACTTCGATAGCGTGCGGCTCGTCGCGCGTGAAGCACTGCCGACCGCGCCGATCGAACTCGCGCTCGCAGGCGCGGAGCTCGCGTCGGTCGGTTTCGCGCAACGAACCACCGGACCGCAGAAGCAACCGCACTACGACGACGCACGTCGACTTCCGTTGTGGGATTGCCGATTCCAATTCGGGCTCTACACGGAGTTCGGCGATGTCGCGGAGCTCGTGCGTGGTGGCGACGAGTCGCTCACGGTTTTCGGGCCAGGCGAGCAGGTGACGGTTGATTTCCGTGTGCCCGCTGATGTTTCTGCCGGGATTCCCGCTGAAGCACCC
>JBEIJG010000496.1:0-2436 GCA_040380385.1 Phycisphaeraceae bacterium
ATTGTGCTTGGCCTCACCGTTGCGGCGCAGCGAACACGCGCGATTTCGCTCGACATACTGAGCGCAGTACTCACGATTCCCGTACTGGTTCTCGGTTGGGCTGCAGCGATCAGCGGATTGAACGCCAGTGATGCTTCGGTCACGCTTCCGTTTGGTACACCGATCAAACTCTATCTCTCGTGGTCGATGGCAGGCGCGGCTGCGACGGCGCTCCTTCTCTTTGTGCAGGCCTCGATGCGCGTTGGGAAGACAACCGATGTTCTTCGTGCGATTTTTGCGGGATTGGCATGGACGGCGCCCGCGCTGCTCTTCGTCAATGGCGTTCCATTCGCGGGAGCATTCGCGCTTCCGGGCGCGGTCTTTGCGTTCGTGCGATCGGCGCGCCTCACCCTCGTCATCACATCGCTCACGCTCTTGCTGCCAGCCGGACTCATTTGGATTGCGACCCTCTTGGGTGCCGGCGAACTCGGCAGCGCTTGGGGACGCGTTGAGTTTGAAACCTACGGACTACTGCTCTTCGGCACGGCTGCGATTGGGAGCGGGATGCATCCCTCGCTTGGTGCAGCACGTCGCGTGTTCGGTGCGATGGGGATGACGGCGACCGTCCTTGGAATCGCTGCGATTGCTGTTGATGTGGGAAGCATCCGCGGTGCGCTCGCCGCCGATCTCAATCTCATCTTCATCGCGACATTGGCGGTACTCGCCACCGCGCTTTTGTCGGTCGGTGCGTTGCTGCGAGAGAAGCGCGCGTTGTCGCCACACGACGGAGACGACGCGCGACCACACGCAATCTCTGCGGGCGCGCTCGTCGTAATCATCGCCGTCATCGTTGGAAGTGTGCACGGTTTGGCGCTTCTCTTTGACCCGCGCGACGAGGCGACACCAAGTTTCTTGTCTGCAGTGGCCGCGATCGTGGCGGTTGCCACAGCTGCGTGGTGTTGGTGGCGAGCGATCGTGCGTCGTTCATCCACATCGACATGGCAGACGGCGTGGACTGCAGGCCTTTTCGCGACAGCCGTTGTTCCGCTTGGCGCGGTTTTGCTTGCGTCGATACTTCCGACGGGTACGGGTCGCGGCCTCGGTGCATTTGTGCTCGCGGTTTGGGTTGTGGGTGTGGGCGTTGCCGAGATTGCGGTCGGATTCGTGCGGCAAATTCCTGCACTTCGATGGGGTGGCCTGCTCGCGTTCGTGTTTCTCGTCATTCGACTCTTCCTCGTTGACCTTGCCAATGCCCCGACTTTGGTCCGTGTCGCGCTGCTTTTCGTCACGGGAATCGCACTTGTCGGAGTTGGAATCGTGTACGCGCGCGTTGGGCGGCTGACGGGTGGTGCGAGCGGCGCGAGCGGCTCGGGTACCATCGCGCCGTGAACACTTCGAGCCGCCGACCAGATTTCCCCCTCGAACTCACGCAACTTGATGCGCCGGAGTTGCGCGCTGTTCGTCTCAACGCAGGCGATCGGCTGATCGTTGGCCGTGGATCCGACTGCGCAGTCTGGATAAACAACGCATCGGTCTCTCGACAACACGCGGCGATTTCTATGCGCGCCGATGGTGCGTACGTCGAGGATCTCGGCAGTCGCCACGGAACGCGCGTGAACGGCGTGCCAGTGCGTGCAGGGAAGCCTGTTCGTGTTGGCGCTGCGGACGTCCTTCACTTTGGGCCCGCTGCCCTCCGACTTGGCTACGCCGTCGAACGACTCGCGACGTCGACCATGGCCGGCGACGCAGAAGCGGTGCGCACGATCCAAGTTGGTACGAAGAGCGGCGCTGATCACGCGATGCGTGTGTTGATGGAGGTCGTTCGAAAGATTCCGCGCGACGGAGATGAGGAATCCGCGGGCGCGATGTTGTTGCAGCGACTGGTTTCGGTCACGAATCTCGAACGTGCGCTGCTTGTTCGTATGGGCGGAAACGGGACGGAAGTTGAGATCATCGCCAGCGCAGGCGCGCGTGCAGGAGCGATCAGTCGCACAGTGCTTGCCGCTGCAGAGGATGCTTCGCGCGTCGCACACCTCTCGCAGATTTCCGATATTCGCACTGCCGAGAGCATCGCGGGATCGGGAGTGCGTGAGATTGTCTGCGCGCGACTCGCGCTTGATGAGAGTGAGCGCATTTATCTCTATCTCGACTCGCGTCGCGAACGCAGTTCGGTTGATGGCGCGATGGCAGAGTTCATCGGCGCAGCCGCGCGTATTTGTGCCCTCGTGATCGAGAGTTTTCAGCGTCGACGCCTCGAAGAGCTTGAGCAAGATGTCGCGCGCGCACGCATCGTGCAGCAGAGACTTCTCCCGGGCGATCATGGCGAAACAGGGCCTGTTCGCTGGCGTTTGCTCTCGCAACCAGGGGCGTTGCTTGCGGGCGATTTTGCTGGTGTAGCGCATCGTCCTGATGGCTCCGTGCTCGCGTGGGTTGGTGATGTGGTTGGAAAGGGGCCTG
>JBEIJG010000497.1:0-2423 GCA_040380385.1 Phycisphaeraceae bacterium
AAGTTCCGCGCGACAAGCCCGTCGTTTGTTACTGCCGCAGCGGCAATCGCAGCGCACGTGCTGCGGCGTTCCTCGCACGGCACGGATATCACGCACTCAATATGCGTGGCGGCTACTGGCCGTATGCGGGGCGCGGGTACGAAGTGGCGAAGTGAGATTCGCCTCGAGCGACCTGCTTCTGATGCGTGCTTCTCCCGCATCAGTACTGCCACGAAGCAAAACCGCACGACACAGACTCTGCGGAACCCAAACGGCGGCGCGATGAGCCCAACTCACTGTTCCGCGTTCGCCGCTTGCAACAACCGCTCGCGGCGCGGAAGACTGTCGAGGAAGCGGACGTTCCCGATGTGATCAATCGAGAGAAGGCTGCGCCCGTCAGGCGCCCATTGCACCGAGCGAATGCGCGCTTCCGCGGGCGGTGTCGTCAGATAGCAATCGCCACTCGAAAGCCTCCAAACACGCACGGTCCCGTCTTCTCCACCTGTGGCGACCCACTCGTCGTCCGTAGCTTCGGTGATCGAAACAGCGGTCGCGACATCCGTGTGACCTTTGAGCGTTTGCGCAGGCACTCCGCGCAAAACTTCGGCACCGCCTCGCGGATACACGAAGAGCTCACCTCCGAGACCAAAGTGAACAACACGATCGTTTGCTTTGGTGAAGTAGAAACTGCCGCTCTCTGGCTTTGATGCGATGATCTCGCCGTTTTGAATGGAGAGATCCGTCCGAATGTGCTGGCCGTTTGAGGACGTCGCGAAGAGTTGGTCAGGCGCACCCCAAACGAGCGTGTGCACGATTCCCAGCGGGACTTGGCTGTCCGCGAGAATCGAGCCCGCACGATCGACCACGAATACGCGCTGCTCCAACGCAATCGCCAGTTGCGTTCCATCGCTCTTCCACGCGAATGCGACACGATCAAAACTACCCGTTGCTGGAATCTCGACTGGCTTGAGTTCGGTCGCGGCCGACGCGCTCGATGCACTCGCAGGCGAGGGCGTCGCAGGCAAACTCCACACACGGATCGTGTTTCCATCCCACGTCACGGCGGCTTCACCATCAGGAGAAATCGTGACGTTACGCGACGTCACGAGCATCTTCGCAACGTCCGTCCACAAGCCAGTCGCGAGATCAAGTTCACGCACCACGCCTGAATCGCCGACCGCGCGTATGCGGCGACCGTCGAAGCGCGAAACGCTGTGCACGATTGCATCGGGGAATGGCTTGGGCGCAGAACTCCAACGCGGCGTGAAATCCAAGCGGACGATGGTTTGGCCGATATTCGCCACCACAATCTCATCATCAAGCGGCCCAAGCGCCCATACGGGATCAGGATTGAGCAAACGTTGCATTCCGGCGGGAATGAGATCGCGCACGGAACCTGTGGATTCATCGCGGTCGACTCGGTAGCGGTGAATACGTCCACCTCGATCACCCACAAAGAGAAAGGCACCGCTTGGTGAGAACGCGACCACTTTGACTTCGTGCCGAATGAAGGTCCTCGCGAAACGCTCGCCGGTCTTCGCGTCAAGTACCTCCACCGCTCCTTGATACAGACCGCGCGCAACATGCTCGCCATCGGGAGAGCCCGACAATGCGATGCCGCGCCCGACGGGAGGTTGGAACGCCATGTCGCGTTCGAGCGAACCGTCGTCGCGCACATCGAATGCATAAATGCTCGCATCCGCAGCCGCTGCATACAAGCGCCGTCCCACCAAACTCAGCGTCCCAAGTCCACCACCTGCGCCAAGGGTCGCGTCAGGCTTCGGCGGCGTGGACGCGAAAGGAAATCGATAAATCGCTTGGCTTCCTGGGAAGAAATAGAACCCCAGCGCGTCGACTGGGTTTGGAGAAATCGCGCGTACCTGTCCAATCGACTGCTCGAAAATCGGGACGCAACGACCATCCTCGGTCACTTCGTAGAGCCCATTCTCACAACCGACAAGGGTGCGTGAACCATCACCGTTGAATCCGCAGGCCCACGTGAAACTCGGAGCATTCGGAACTTCCGCACGGAGCACACTTCCCGACGCGATGTCGAGCACGAGAACTTGCGGCCCGTCTCCTGTCGCGATCCATCGCGTTCGATCAGGCGAAAGCGATCCCGTATAGCGATGGGCACTTCCTGCAATCGGTCCTTGCGGAAGCGTGTTGCTCTCGAAGGGCGACTCAAGAAAGCCGTAGATGAATGCAGGAATATCTTGACCCGCAATCTCACGCACTTCCGCGAGCCGCTCTTTTGTCGTGTTCGTCTCAAGATTGATGGACGCAGTGGCCGCGCGTGCGAGGCTTGCGAGCATCAATTGGTGCGAAGAGCGCTGCCACGAAATCGTCGTGAAGATGGTCGAGGCCAGCATTGCAATCGCGGTCGCAGTGATCGCCGTTGCCCACGACGGATTTTGGCGGATCCAACGTATGGCGCGTTCGCC
>JBEIJG010000498.1:0-2422 GCA_040380385.1 Phycisphaeraceae bacterium
GAAGCTCGGGATCACGCGGTGAAAGACGGTGCCGTCGTACTGGCCGCTCTTGACATAGTCGACGAAGTTCGCGACCGAGATCGGTGCCTTGGCCGTGTTGAGCTCGAGGACGATGTCGCCCTTCGAGGTCTTGAGGACGACGTAGGTCATTTCCGCAGTCGCGGGGATGATCGGTGCACCTGCCGGCGGGGGCGCGGAGGGCTTTGCATCTTGCGCGGTTGCGGCACCGGCGAGAAGCGCAGCGGCGAAAGTTGTTGCGATGGAAGCGAGGACGGTGAAACGACGGGACGTAGGGGAAATGCGATGTTTCATGCGAGTGCTCCGACGCAAAGAGGTTCAGTTTCAGACGCCAAGTTGTGGCGAGGTCAGTGGGAGGCCGATGATACTGCGGTCGAGTCAGACCGTCGCGGGGTACATCAAGCCACGTGACGGATTCGCAACGGAGCAGAGGTTTCGTCGGTACGGACGCGCCCCCGAGCGCGTAGCATCGCGGCCCCGTGCGAGTCCCATCGCGACCCTGCGAAATGCACGCGGGCCAGTCAGTCAACCGTAGCCAAACGTCCGGACGACGCATGACGAAACCAACGACACGTGCCGCGAAGAACGAAGCCACGCCAGCGACAAATGATGTCGATCTTCCGTGGTGGAAACAAGGCATCGCGGGCTGGATGTTCGACCTCTTCTCGAACGTCAAGTTCGGCATCTGGCTGCTCGTGCTCCTCTTCATCTATTCGTCGATCGGATCCGCAGGCATCGTCTATCTCGACTTCGATGCTGGCACGTGGAACATTTTCGATCCCGCAAATTGGGCGCACGACCAACTGCGCCAGTGGCGTGGACTCGAGATGACCGAGTTCGAGTGGTTCCACTGGTGGCCGTTCGATCTGATGATGATCCTCATCGCGATCAATATCACGGTCACCACGCTGCGGCGCATTCCGTTCAAGGCGGTGAACTACGGAGTGTGGATGATCCACACGGGCATCCTCGTTCTGATCGTCGGCTCGTTCATCTACTTCGGCACGAAGGTCGAAGGCGACACGCCGGTGGCACGTCGTCAAGTGATCGCGACCTACGAAGATGTCGCCGCCGACGGCACGAAGTCGACGCGCGAAGTCTCGTTCCTCGCGGCACCCGGCACGCGCGCGACGAGCGGCGAGGGTGCTGATCAAGTGACGTTCGAAGTGACGACGATTGATCCCGAGTGGGAATTGCTCACGGGTGACGACAAAGGCAAGCGCGCGTATAGCGTGACGGTCGCGGTGACGCGCGGCGAGAAGCGCTACATGCGGCAGTTGCTCGTCGGCTACCCGCAACTCACGGAAGACTTGATTTTCACCGACGATCCGCAGCAACCAATGAAGCGCTCCGTCAAAGAGACGGGGAATCCGATCTTTGACGCGTCGATGGCGATGCGCCTCGACTATGAGCCGCAAGGCTATTTCTACTTGCGCAACGAACTCGTGAAGTCATGGGCGCTTTATGTGCGAAAGCCCGGCGATCGCGAATGGGTCGAGCGCAAGATCGACGGACTTCCGCTCTACAACGATTACATCGGCGACCGCGAATTGGTCTTCCAGCAGGGTGGCGACAAGCAACTTCCGCTTGATCCGCTCGATGTTGCGGTTGGCCCGACGAGCGAGAACGATCCCTTCCGGGATGTCGAGTTCCGTATCAACGGATTCTTGCGTTACGCCATCCCGCGCAGTCGGTTTGTCGATGGGCCCGCGGGAAGTCCGCTGAATCCCGTCGCGTTTGTGACGGTTGCGAGCGATCGTGGGCAACGCCAAGATTACCGATTGGTCGCGCGTGATCCTGATCGTGCGAGCGCCGACGGCGGCTTGTTGCGATTCGTGTCGATTGAGAACGAAACCCAGTTTGCGCAGTTCACGCGCCAACCGACGATCACAATTCGTATTCCTTCGAAGGGGATCGAGATTCGCGAAGAGATTCGCGACGTGGCAGCGGCGAATCCTGACGCGCCATTCGTCGAGATCAAAGGCACGGAAGAAGCGGGGAAGGCGGCATACGCCTATCGCGTTTCGAATGTGCGCGATGATGTGCCCGTCGGCGGCGCGACGGTTTCGCTCGCGATTCTCGAAGTGCGCACGCCGAAGGGCCTCTTCCGGCGTTGGGTTTTCAGCGATCCATCGCTCACGCGCGACGTCGTGCAACCTGATGCGTCGGACGCGCACGGCGCACCGACGATGCAGGACGATTCGATTCAAACGTTCTACGAGCCCGGCAACGGACTCGCGTTGGTTTCGCTCGTTCATGGCCCTGAAGAGGGACGCATTCGCCTCGTGTCATCGATTGGGAGCGATGCGAAGGTTGTCGACTTGAAGCCGCGCGAAACGGCGCCGCTTGCCGGC
This sequence comes from Phycisphaeraceae bacterium, assembly GCA_040380385.1. GTDB lineage: Bacteria > Planctomycetota > Phycisphaerae > Phycisphaerales > SM1A02 > QWPT01. Next base: position 2,373 of record JBEIJG010000498.1, read on the forward strand.
GGCATCACGGTACGCGTCGAAGAATTGATGCCGCGCGCCATGTTGGAAGC
>JBEIJG010000499.1:0-2416 GCA_040380385.1 Phycisphaeraceae bacterium
CGCTCGCAGAGAGCGTCCACGACTTTCTCGTGGACGAGCAAACGACGCGTCGTCGTGCAACGCTGCCCCGCCGTACCCACCGAGCCGAACAACACGGCGCGCGTCACGAGTTCCATGTCGGCGTCATCCATCACGATGATCGCGTTGTTGCCGCCGAGTTCGAGAAGACACCGACCAAGACGCTTCGCAACGACTTCGCCAACGCGTCGGCCCATGCGGCACGAACCCGTCGCCGAGATGAGCGGCAATCGACGATCCGCGATCATCGTCTCGCCAACCTCGACATCGGTGCCAATGATGAGCGGGAAGAGATCCGCGGGATCGATTCCTTCCGGTCGCCAGATTTCCTGCTCGCGCAGCACCTTCCAGCAGATTTCGCTCGTCGCAATCGCCGTGAGTGGCGTGATGAGTGAAGGCTTCCAAATGACCGCGTCGCCGCAAACCGCAGCGATCATCGCGTTCCACGCCCACACCGCATTCGGGAAGTTGAACGCGGTGATGCAGCCCACGATGCCGAGTGGTTGCCACTGCTCGTACATGCGGTGGCCGGGGCGCTCCGAGTGCATCGAGAGACCGTAGAGCTGTCGCGCGAGGCCGACTGAGAAGTCGGCGATGTCGACCGACTCTTGCACTTCGCCGAGGCCTTCCGCTTTGATCTTGCCCATCTCAAGCGACACGAGTTCGCCGAGCGGCTCCTTCATGTCGCGGAAGGCGTTCCCCATGCGACGCACGATTTCGCCGCGCTTCGGTGCGGGAAGTTGTCGCCAGGAGGCTTGCGCACGCACCGCGCGCGCCATCGCGCTTTCGTAGTCGGCGCGCGATTCGAGTCGCACCGCGGCGATCGCTTCGCCCGTCGCGGGGTTGTCCGACGTCACCGAGTTCGGTGTTCCGGGAGCGCAAATGCGGGCGTTGTTCGCGAGACCGAGGCGGTTGAGGACTGCATGCATGGCGCGCGCAGGATAGCGTGGCGGCGGAGACTTACGTTTGTTCGACTCGCCTCGAACAGGTATCCTTCTCGGTATGGATTGGCGCTCGCGCATCACCGTGCAACCAGACGTCCGAGGAGGAAAGCCTGTCATTCGCGGGATGCGCATCGCGGTCTCGGATGTGCTTGAGTACCTCGCTTCGGGTATGACCGAAGCGGATATTGTCCGCGACTTTCCCGAACTTGAGTTTGACGACATTCGCGCGTGCCTTCTGTTTGCCGCCGAGCGGGAGCGAACCTTTTCGAGTGCATCTCCCGCTGCGTGACGCCGGACGTAATCCGTCAGCCGGATCGATCGTGAGCAAAGACGACGACTTCCGGCACCGGAGTGCTGTCCACGGGCATCCCCCGAAGGTCATCCTGATCCGTCGCGGAAACTGCTCCACCGCGATCATTTGCGCCATCATCGCCGGTGCAACTCCGGCCATCGAACAGTTTCTCGCGGATCCGAGTTCGCCACTCCTCGCCATCGAATGAGCCCCCGGCGCGATCGATGATCGAATGCGTGTGGACGTTCTTCCCCTCCCCTATCATCTCCGCCCTATGCCTCTCGACCGCAATCAAATCGCGCAACGCGCCGCGCTTGAACTCCGTGACGGTTACTACGTGAACCTCGGCATCGGTATGCCGACGCTTGTCGCCAACTACGTGCCTGCGGGCATGCAAGTGTGGCTGCAGTCGGAGAACGGTTTGCTCGGCATGGGACCGTTCCCAACCGAGGCCGAAGTCGACGCCGATCTCATCAACGCAGGCAAGCAGACGGTGACAGGCGTGCCTGGGCACTCGTTCTTCTCGAGCGCCGACAGTTTCGCGATGATTCGCGGCGGCCACATCGATCTCGCGATCCTCGGCGCGATGGAAGTTTCGCAAGAAGGTGACATCGCGAACTGGATGATCCCAGGCAAACTCGTCAAAGGCATGGGCGGCGCGATGGACCTCGTCGCGGGCGTTAAGCGCGTCGTCGTGATGATGGAGCACGTCAACAAGAAGGGCGAGTCGAAGATCATCCCTGCGTGCACGCTGCCGCTCACGGGCCGCCGCTGCATCGATATGGTCATCACCGAACTCTGCGTGCTTGAGATGGACAAATCGAACCCAGCAAAGCGTCGGTTTGCGCTGAAGGAGCTTGCGCCGGGTGTGACCGTCGAGGAAGTCCTCGCGAAGACCAAGGCTGAGATTCTTGTGCCAGCGACCGTGGGAACGGTTTCGGTCTAAAGCGGGTCTCGTTCGAATCGAGGCTGAAATCATCCGTTCAAACACGCGGGCTCGGACCATCGTCCGAGCCCGCGTTCGTTCGAATCGATGTCATGCGGAACTCACTGACACGATCCCCAGTTGGCGAGAATCAGCGAGAGGTCGACCGCATCGGTTTCTCCATCACCCGAGAGGTCACCCTCATTCGAGCCCGGCCCATTCTGCCAACCAGAAAGC
>JBEIJG010000500.1:0-2415 GCA_040380385.1 Phycisphaeraceae bacterium
CTCAACTGCGGAGAGCGAGTTTGTTTGGGCGCGGATCGCATCGAATCCCGACAACTGGAGATTTCAATTCAACTTCTCAGGACCCGCGCTTGGTGGCTACTACTCCGCAGGTTCGTGGCGATGGGTAACCGGCGAGCCGTGGACGTTCACGAACTGGGGTTCGTGCTACAACCAACAAGGCGAACTGCAACTGCATTATGGCTGCGATTCCTTCGCGAACGCTTGGAATGACATCCTTGCAACCGAAACCAACATCGGTGGAGCTGTGCTCGAATGGTCCGCCGACTGCAACAACGACGGCGTGTTCGACTACGGCCAAATCGCGCGCGGCGATTTGCCAGACACCAACTCCAACGGCATCCCCGATACCTGCGAGAGCTCCGTCACCGTTCCTACGCAGTACCCCACCATCCAAGCCGCGATCGACGCAACCCCCGCAGGCACCGCACGCACGATCAATGTGCTCGCGGGAACCTACAACCAGTCGTTCTCGCTGAACGGCAAAAACGTCGTCGTGCGCGGCGCGCCGAACAACGCGACCATCCTCAACGGCACCGGCCTCACGACCTCGATCGCGCGGTTCACGGGCGGCGAACCCGCGACCGCCGGCCTCGAGAACCTCGTCTTCCGCAATGGCACCGTTGGCTCGCGCTTCACGCCCAAGTCGACGTTCACCATCGGTGGCGCGATCTATGCCAACAACTCCAACGCATTCATTCGATCCTGCCGCTTCGAGAATTGTCGTGCGGATTTCGGCGGCGCGATCTACCAGCTCCAGGGCAACATGGACTGGGACGATTTGGTGTTCGTCGGCAACACGGCGAACAGTGAGGGCGGCGGCGCGCTGGTCTACAACGTGACCGGGAGTGCGACGACGTGCGCCTTCACCGAGAACCGATGTGGGGTTGTCGGCCCAGGAAGCGGAAGCGCGTTCAAGGCCGTTGGCGCGTTCGCGACCGGCCAATCCGTGGTCCTCGAGAACTGCACCATCACCAACAACATCGCGCTTGACTTCGGCGCCGCGGTGGAGTTCTACGAGCACGTCAAGTTCAATCCGGGCGTACTGCGTCTCGTTGGTTGCACGATCAGTGGCAACACCTCGGGTGATCCGATCGCAAATGGGCCTGCTGGTCTGCGCGTCCTCGGCAGTCAGTCGTCGTGCGTGCTTTCAGGTGGGACGAGTATCTGCGGGAACGCGACCGACAACGTCGTCGGGCCGTATCTGATCGAAGGCTCTGCGACGGTGTGTGATTGCGAGGGCGATCTCTCTGGCAACGGACAGGTCGACGCGGCCGATCTTGGCATTCTCCTGAGTGTCTGGGGAACCGCGCCCACCGACGGTCAAGGCGACCTCAACCATGATGGCTTCGTGACTGCAGCGGATCTGTCCGCGCTGCTCACGCTGTGGGGTCTATGCCAGTGATTCGAAGCGCAAGGCGATGTATCGTCGATCGACGTCCGACGGCGCACTTGATTGTGAACACTCCTTGAGGTGACAGTTCGTTGAGCGATCTCTTCCCAACTACGCGCACGACTTGGATCATGGAACGCGTCGAAGTCGCGCCTGACGAAGTTCGCACACACGTGATGGCGCGCTACTTCGAGCCACTTTGTGCGTATACGCGCGCATCGAGCCTGCGTTCGCTCGGTGAACCTGCGGAACTTGTGAATGACTTCCTCGCATCGCGGCTCACGGATCCGATGTACCTGCAGCGCTGGTCTGGAAGCGGTATGGCTTTGCGGCGCTGGCTCGCGAATGGGCTACTCACACACGCGCGCAATCGCGCGCTCGCTGCAGCGCGCCGAAATCGGTTTGGAAGCACGATCGATCCAGCCGAACTCGAGCGGATGACCGCGTCGCACTCGACCGACGCGCTCCTCGCCCTAGAACGCGTGTGGGCTGTTCGAACAGTGACGGAAGCGCATGCGCGCGTGCATTCGGAACTCGTCGCCGAAGGTCGTGGTGCGTGGTGGGAGCTCTTTCGTTTGCACGGTATGCAAGGGATGTCGTACGCAGAGGCGTGTCGGATCACGGGTGTTGCACCGTCGAATGCGACGAACGTGCATCGATCAGTCGCGCTCCGTTTGCGTGATGCACTGCGTGCGATTCTCGAGCGCGAGGGCATTCGGCCAGAAGAGATTGATCGCGAACTGGCGTTGATACAGGACATGCTTGGGTAAGCCGCGCCGCTGGAGTTATTCCTGAATGAACGCTTGGTTGTGCGTGGGGGCCCAACTTGGCAAGGCTTCGTTCACGGCGGTTTTGTTGTGCGGAGATCCCAGATATGTGCGGTGTACGCTGCGATTCATGAGGGCGCTTCCCGACATCCCGACGACGGATCTCGCTCGCGTGGTCGCGGCCGTGCGCGCAATTGATGTCGGTCGTGCGGAGCTTGTGACAACGCCAACTCCGAA
>JBEIJG010000501.1:0-2411 GCA_040380385.1 Phycisphaeraceae bacterium
ACAAACCCCGCAAAGATCGAAGAAGACCAATTCATGATGTGCGGCGACAACAGTTGCGCGAGTAAGGACTCGCGTCTGTGGGGTCGCCCGAGCCCACTCGTCACGGAGACCTTCGGAGAAGACGCGCCGTTTGTCGTGCCGCGTCCGCTGCTTCTCGGAAAGGCGTGGTGCGTGTACTTCCCAGCACCGGTCGCGCCGCTCGAAGGCGGCCGCAAGTGGATGCCGGACTTCGGTCAATTGCGGTTTATTCGATAGTTGAGCGCTCGCGACGTGTTTGAGCGCTCGCAACCTGCTTCGCAACTTGCTCGCTCTGGTCGGCCTCGACGCGAGTGAATCGCGTCGGGCCGAGATACGCCAAAGGTCGGCGCCGCTCAGACCGAATGCGCTCGTTACCGAAGGTCTTTTGCCTGCGGGAGATCGCTGAGATTCGCGATGCCGAAGACGCGCAAGAACTCAGGCGTCGTGCCGTAGAGCATCGGTCGGCCAACTTCTTCGGCGCGACCAACGATCTTCACCAGACGGCGTTCCATCAAGCTCTTCAGCACTTCGCCGCACGCGACGCCGCGAATCGCTTCGAGTTGCGCGCGCAGCATCGGTTGTCGATACGCGATGATCGCGAGCGTTTCGAGCGCGGCTTGCGAAAGACGCGTTTGCGCGCGCTGGCCTTTGAGCCGCGTGACGATCTGACCAAACGCGGCGATCGTGAGCATTTGCCGACCGCCCGAGACGCTTTCGATGCGGAACGCACGATTTGTCGCGGCGTACTGCTGATTCAACGTGTCGCAGGCTTCGCGGACGAGGCGGATCGCTTCGCGACGTCGGCCGGCGAGCGCGGCGGAATCCTCCGCTGAGACATCTCCGCCATCCCGGTCGCCATCCCGATCGCCAGACTTCGCATCCTTGCTGTCTTTGCCTTCCTTCACGGCGCGTACCGACGGCGGCACGAGTCCAAGCACTTCCGCGATGCGCGCATCCGAGATCGGCCGATCGGCCAACAGAATCGTGGCTTCCACGCGCGATTCAAAGGGAGAGCCCGACGATGGGAGTTCAGGATCGGCGAGGTTGATCTCGAAGAGCTGCAACTGATCGGGTTCCGCCGACTTCTTGCGCCGCTTCGATGACGTCGCGGCGGGAGTTGCAGCTGGCGTCGCTGCGGAATCAGCGGCGGCAGCCTCGGCCGACGCGACTTCAGTCGCAGTGGAGTGAGTATCCGCCACCGACTCGGGCGTTGCGCCGTCGGCGGTGGACACGTGAGATTCAGAGTTGGCTGCGGCCTCGGCGGCGACGGCACTCGCTTCTTCTTCCGTCATTCCCGAAGAGTACCAAACCACGCATCCGCCACGCGCGAAGGTGCCAAGAGCCCGCAAAAAGACCGCACGCCGCGCGAGGCGGCGTGCGGGGAAGTCGTGTGTTGTTCGGTCGCGCGCGGCGCTTTTCAGCGTCGACCGCTCGAGCGCGCGAGCGCAACCCGCGCGTAGGCGAGGCGCTGGCGGTGTTCGGCGTTGGTGCGCGCATCCATCGTGCCGCGCTTCGATGCATCGGCATTCGCGGCGGCGAGTTCCTTCTCCGCTTCGCCCGCGTTGAGACCAGCGACCGAGGTCAGACCGTCGGCAAGGATCGTCAGCGTGCCGCCATTCATCTGCGCGAATCCGCCATCGAGGAGGAACACGTCAGCGCCACCGGAACGTTCGATGCGCAGCCGACCTTCGCCGAGGCGAACGAGGAACGGCGCAGCGCCGGGAGCAACACCCTTCTGACCATCCCACGCGGGGAATTCGACGTACGTCGATTCGGTGTCGAGGACGCTCTCGGTGGGGGTGACGACGTTGCAGCGCAATTGAGCCATGGGGCGGAGATAGTACGCCCGCGCGTGCAATGGCTCAAGGCCGTGCGTGACAGGTGCTCTGCCAGGGTCCGCCGAAGTGCCGCGAAACTCCGTGGTGGCTCGAGCGCGTGGGTTTCACTCGGCGAGTTTTCGGGCGTTGCGCGATTTCGGTGTTGCCAGGCCCCCGCGCGGTCCTCGGCTGACCTGAGTCGCTGAGTCACAACCAAAAAAAGACGCCGCCCGAGCGAACAAGTCGTCGGGCGGCGGGCGGAAAGGGACACAGTGATTCAGTTGTAGCCACTCAGATGGAGCGGCGACCTGTGGCGGTCGAGACGGTGACGAGATCGAGTCGTCTGTGACGAAGGTCGACGGTACCTGTGAAACTCGTGCGCGGGTGTCCAACGCGTACGAGGTTTGTGATGGAGTTTGGTCAAATTTCGAACGGACTATCTGTCTGCGTGTGCGATGTCATCAGCGACGGCGACGACGGTTTCCAACGAGGCCTGCGCAGCTGAGGAGGGCAAGCGCACCAGGAGCCGGAATGATGGTTCCGGAACCATTGAGCGACGTTGTGAACGACGCGGTC
>JBEIJG010000502.1:0-2394 GCA_040380385.1 Phycisphaeraceae bacterium
CGCGGGAACGTCAATTGAGCGCTCGCGACTGAGCGGCCGGTTGAAGCTTCGCTTCAAGTGGCCGCTTTCGCTCGCTTTCTTCGGCTCCCCTCGGAGTGAATCCGAGGGGGCCGAGGTGTGTCGTTTGAGTGCTCACGACGAAGAAACAACACGCGCCCCGCGGAGAACCGCGGGGCGCGTGTTTGTTCGTACCAAGTTTGTCGACTTCCCCGCGAAAGCGAGCAAGTTGCGAAGCAGGTTGCGAGCGCTCAAATCACGACGCTTCAGCGCGCGGATGAGCGCCGTCGTAGTCGGCCCGCATCTTGCCTTGCGCGAGGTGCGTGTACACCTGCGTTGACGAGAGTGACTGGTGACCGAGCAACTCTTGCACCGCGCGCAGATCCGCACCGTTGTTGAGGAGGTGCGTCGCGAAGCTGTGGCGAATCGTGTGGGGGCTGATGTCCGGGTCGAGACCAACCTTGACGAGATACTTGGCGACCTTGCGGCGCACCGAGCGGCTCGAGAGGCGTGATCCGTGCTTATTCACGAAGAGCGGAGCGTCGCCACTTGAGGTGAGACCGGCGGCCTTCATCTCGGCGTCGAGCATGTCGAGGTAGTGACGCAGGCTCTTGAGCGCGTGCGCGCCAAGCGGCACGATACGCTCGCGACGACCCTTGCCACGAATCACGATGCACTCGTTCGACTCGTTCAGATCGCCGCGGTTGATCGCGACCACTTCGCTCACGCGGATACCAGTCGAGTAGAGCGTCTCGAGAATCGCGCGGTCGCGCGCCCCGAGCAAGTCGTTGTCGTCCGGCGCCGAGAGCAGGCGCTCGACCTCATCGACCGTGATCGCCTTCGGCAGCCGACGGGCTTGCTTCGGGGTGCGAATCAGGGTCATTGGATTGGTGGAAGTGAAGCCGCGCTTCTCGAGCCACTTGTGGAAGCTGCGAAGCGTGGCAATCTTGCGCGCCATCGTGGCGGGCGAGTAGTTCTGCTCAGCGAGCTTCGCGAGGAAGCCACGGATCTTCTCGACGTCGCAGGAGAGGATCGTTGCAGTCGCAGAAGCGGGCACCGGCTTCTTCGCCGTCGACGCTTCAAGCGCAGCCTCTTCGTTCTTCAACTCGACCTTGATTTTGAGGTCGGTCTCGAGGTACTCGACAAACTGCCGCAAATCGAGCCCGTAGCACCGCGAGGTGTAGGGGCTGAACGCGCGCTCGTCGATCAGATACGACAGGAAGCGTTCGACGATGGGGAGATTCTCATGCATGATTAGACCTCTTCGCTGTACTTCAGTGCGTGCCTTGATCGGCTGGCCTGAAGCCTGATGAGCTGTTCCTTCGACGTGCGTGGTTGCCTCAACCGAAGTTCCTAGATCAATCACCTAGGACCCATCTCTCTCTGCACCACCTGACGGGAAACTTGTTCCAACGATCGGCCGAAGCGACGTTGGTCCTCAAACCCGTTTGTCCAGAATGGCTATCGGCCCGAAGGCCCGCGGAGTTCAAGTGTTTTTTCGCGGACCGTCCGAAATCTCTCTCCGAGGCTAGGCCGAGCACCCTGTCGTAGTCGCCTGTCTGAGCAGGATTTACGGACATTTGTTGCGCGAAAATGCGCCCTTTCGGGCGCTCTCACTCCGCGCTTTCGTCGACCTTCTCCGCACGGCCTGACGGCAGCGGCACACCGAGGCGCGCGGCCTCCTGCTCGAGAAGGTCACGCGTGAGGATCCACGCACCAAATCGGGTGAAGAGGTCGATGCGAATCTCGTAGGCCTTCGGCCCAAGCGCGCTGTTCGGATCCGAACGCCCGAGCGCGTAACGCTCGAGTTCAATAAGCGTCTCGTTGCTGCGTCCGTCGAGGATGCGCGATGCCTGTGAGATCTCCGCGCGCGCCGTCTCCGCGCCACCGGGCGTTTCCGCGGTCGGCATCGTGAGCTCGTTCAAATCGAGCGCGCGATTCTGCCCAGGCCCGCCGGCCGAAATGACCTCCACCGCGGCACCGAATCGCAACGGCTTGTACGGGTCCCAATCGGTCACGGTCCCGAGGACGAGTCCATCGGCCTGCAACGTGCGCATCAGGGTGTAGGCCTGCTGCAAATCGCGTACGTTCGTCATGCCAAGACTCTTCATGGCGGCGAGCGTGCGATTGAGTGGCAGGCAACGCAGGCCCTCAACGCCCTCGACTTCGGAGACGAACTTGTCGGCAACGGCCATGCCGTCGACTTGCGAAACACCCGACTCATTCGCAAACGGCACGACCGCCCAAACACGCTCTGTGTCGTACGGCGCTCTCAACACGATCGGGCGCGCGAGCGGCTTCGCGCAGCCGCCGAGCGAAGTACCCGCGACGCTCATGAAGAGCAGTGCGAGCAGCGCTTGGGACGCACGCGCGGTTCGCAGCGCCGCGAAAGCTGCA
>JBEIJG010000503.1:0-2373 GCA_040380385.1 Phycisphaeraceae bacterium
AGATTTCAGGCAGCAACTATCGCGGAACGTTCCCGGCAACGCCGTGCACTTCAACGGTGAGCTACGTCTTTGAGGTTGAGAGCACGTCGGGCGATGTCTCGACTGATTCGCCGCGCAGCACACTCTCCGCAATCGCAGTGGACACGCCAGTGGATCACAACTTCGAAACGGCATCGGGTTGGGTTGGCGGCGTCGCGGGTGACACGGCCACGAGTGGTACGTGGGTGCGCGTCGATCCGAACGGCACCACAGCACAGCCAGAAGACGATCATTCGACCACCGGTACGGTGTGCTGGGTGACCGGCAACGGAACTGTCGGTGGCGCTGCGGGCGCGGCCGACGTCGACGCTGGTACCACCACGTTGCTCTCACCTGCGTTTGACATGTCGCAGATGGACGAGCCGACGATCGAGTTCTGGTACTGGTATTCGAACAACCTCGGCGGCGCGCCGAACGCAGACTCGATGCCCGTTGAAATCTCGGCAAACGGCGGAACGACCTGGACGCTGCTCGAAGACATCGCGACCAACAACTCGGCGTGGACGAAGCGCTCGTATCGCGTACGGAACTTCATCACGCCGTCGGCAAACGTTCGCGTGCGATTCGTCGCCCGCGACCTCGCCACCGGTTCGCTCGTTGAAGCAGGCGTCGATGACTTTAAGATCATCAACGTCGACTGCGCTGCGTCGATCCCGGGTGATATCAACGGTGACGGCCTTGTGAACGCGGGCGACCTCGCGGCGCTGCTTGGTTCGTGGGGCGCAACGTCAGGCCCGGCGGATATCAACGGTGACGGCACCGTCAATGCAACCGATCTTGCGATTCTCGTTTCGAACTGGAACGCTTGAGCGGCCCGCGCACAACACCGAGTGATCGACAGACTTTGATCCTCCGTGATGTGTGCAGACATTGCCTTCTGATCGCGTCTGCGGCATAATCACTCCGCGATGCAGACCAGACTCCACGATTCCCGCTCCGCGCACAAAATCGCATCCTCGACATCTCTTCAGGGCGGCCTGCCAACGCGGGCCGCTCTTTCTTTGACGCTGACGGCGCTCTGCGTTTCGCTCGCGGCGACGTCGATGTTTGGGGCGACTTCGGTGACACCGGCGACACCGGCGACACCGATGACATCGGCTGACGAAGCCAAGCCCTTCGAGCAGCCTTTTAAGCAGCCCGTCGAGGGTTGCACGTTCGAGATGGACCTCGTGCCATTCAAGTCGCCGAAGGGCGAGACGCTCTACGTGTCGACGACGGAGATCCCGTGGGAACTCTTCGATGTCTTCGTCTACGGCTCGGACAAAGCCGACGGCAAGTCGAATGAGAAGGCCGACGCCGTTACGAAGCCGACCAAGCCGTACATCGGCATGGACCGCGAGTTCGGGCACGTTGGCTTCCCCGTGATTTCGCCGAGCTACCTCAGCTGTGTGCAGTTCTGCGAATGGCTTTCCGCAAAGACGGGCCGTACCTACCGACTTCCGACTGGCGACGAGTGGAAGGCGCTCTGTGAGCAGTCGGGAATTGATCCGAAGAACTGCGGCGACTATGCGTGGACGAAAGAAAACGCTGGCGAGAAGACCCACAAACTCGCTTCGAAAAAGGCCGACAAGCTCGGTTGCTTTGATCTCTTTGGCAACGCGTGTGAGTGGGTGAACACGGGCGAGAAACTTGGTTCAGTTGCGGGTGGTTGCTATCTCGATTCGATGGCTGATCTCGGCTGCGGTGTCTTCCTGCCGTGCAAGCCCGTCGAGTGGAACGAGATCGACCCGCAGTTCCCAAAGAGCAAGTGGTGGTATTCGAGCGGCGGCTTCGTCGGCTTCCGTGTGATTTGTGCATCGAAGTGAGCGTCGCGCACAAGCGCGCTGCCGTTCAAACCTTCGAAAGCAGACTATTTCAAGCGCCCATGCATCACGTGGGTCGCATATCCCGGCGCGCTGCGCCGAGAGGAGTGAACGATGAGCCTGAACCCTCAAGCATTTGATCGTCGAGCCTTTGTTGCTGCTGCCGCGGCTTCGCCCATTTTGCTCGGCGCGACGCGTGCGTTCGCCCATCTCGGCCGCGAGCCGGTCCTCAAGATCGCCGTGATCGGTTGTGGTGGTCGCGGTACGGGCGCAATGCTCAACGCGATCAACGCGGGCAAGACTTCGGGTGCCAAGATCGAAGTGGTTGCGCTCGGCGATCTCTTCCCCGAACGCGTCGCGAACGCAAACAACGCGCTCACCGAGAACGGCATGCCCGCAGTTTCGAGCGACAAACTCTTCAGCGGGTTCGATGCCTACAAAAAGGTTTGCGCGACCGACGCCGACATCGTGATTCTCGCGACGCCGCCGGGATTCCGTCCGATCCACTTCAAGGAAGCGACGAAGGCAGGCA
>JBEIJG010000504.1:0-2373 GCA_040380385.1 Phycisphaeraceae bacterium
AGCGCGAAGACTTCCTTCGGATCCCAACCCCACGGTCGGCCCCACGAGTGATCGGCCCAAATCGCGCCCATCACGATGCCCGCCCAAAGCAGAACGAACGAGATCTCCATCAGCACCATCGTGGTGCCGTCGAGAATCTCTCCGAGCGCCGCGCGGCTTGTCGCCATGCGCTCTTCGCCGTGGTTGCCGGCAACGATCAAACTCGCCGCACCACCGACGCGCGCATAGGTGGCCGCCCCACCAAACGCACGGTGCAGAATGTAGATGCCCGCGCTCACTGCGGCCATGAAGATGAGGACGTAGCTGAAGATGATCACGTTCGTGTGGATGTAGAGCCACACGTCGTGCAGCACGGGCATCATGTTCGAGATCGCGGGATTGAGTTGCACGGGGAGGAAATGGGCGGCCATGAGCGCCACCATGCCGGAAACTGCGGCGCCGAGCGCAAAGAGACTAAACATCGCGGTGCGGCGCACCCACCATTCGATCGCGACCGCGCCCACTGCGCCCATCCACGCCGCGGTGGTCACCGCTTCGAACATGTTCGAGTTCGGCCAACGATCCGCGATGTACCAACGCAGCATGACCGCAATGGTGTGCAACAGAACCGCGAGGCCGAAGATGACCAACCCGATCGTGCGCGCGCGCGGCCACTTCCACACGAAACCAAGCAAGAGGAAGATCGAGGCCGCCATGTAGACAAGCCACACGCGCGTCATGTGATCGTTCTTGAAGTACCAATACTCCCAACCAAGTCGCGTCTGATCGGGATACGTCTCGGCGCTGATCTTCGGGAGTTCACTGCCGAGCGTCGCAATCGCGCCGTTCACCGCGTTCGAATCACCCTTCAACCAACCACCCACGAGTGCACGCCACGCGTCACCGATGACGGCAGCTTGCTCGGGCGACAAGTCTTCGGGTTGCCCCTTGTTCTCCGCAAGAAGCAGCATCGAGCCAGGCACAGGCTCCTTGCCGTCGGCAAACATGACGGCCGAAATACCGTGCCACTCTTGCGAAGAATCACCATCGCCGCGCGGAACAATTTTCAACTTCGACAAGAGAAAGCGCGGGTCTTTCACGGTGATTGCCGAATCAATCGCGCGCACGACCTTCTCGGTTCGAATGAGATCGCCGCGCATTTCGCGCAAGACCGCCACCGATTCCGGCTTCAAAATCAGCGTTTCCGAAATCAGCCCCGTCTTTTCGAATGCCTTCATCTGCTCATCGAGCGCCACACGCGACTCTGGCGTCGCAGCAGCAAGAAGCGCGTCGGCGATGCGCTTGCGCGGCCCCGCACCCTTGACGTAGATCACGTCGGCGTCGCGATAGACGTCCGGACGGAAGAGCATGTCGAGATACGTGAAGAGCGGATCTTGCCCGTTGATCTCACGCGGTCCAGAGACGAACGCCATCATCTCCTGCGCGAAACTCGAGAGGTTCTTCAAGCGACCATCGCTTTGGACCGCGATCGTTCCGAGTGGCTTGAGATCGACGCGCTCGACGAAGGACTTGCCGGCGTCCGCGGCATTCGCATTGGAAGCCGGGGCCGAAGCTTGGGTTGAGGCTTGGGTTGAGGCTTGGGTTGAACTCGCAGTCGCGTCCTGCGCTTGTGCGGGCGCGAGTGAAGTTGCGCACGTGATCAGCGCAACCATCGCAACAACCAAGCTCCGAGCCACGCGCATGCTGCGCGAAGGAATCGTGTGAGAATTCATGCTTCGACCTTTCTGCCATTGCGCGCAAGACCTGCGAGCACTTCTTCTTGTCGACGTCGCTTGATCACTGGTTTCACATAGAACGCATAGATCATGCCCGCGACCGCGATCACACAACCAAGCAACTGGATGTAGACGCCGTTGCGGTTTCCTACGCCGAGCACGGTGTAGTTGAGTCCCGCGCTCGGCCGGATGCCCTCGTCGGACGATGTATCTGGCGGATCCCACTGCGCTTGGAAGTACCAAAGACCATCGTGTTCGATCGGATCGTTGACACTCACCGTCGTTGGCTCGCTCCACGACGAACCCGGATCGCGGAAGCGCACAGCGCTGGTGTAATCGCGAATCGTGCTCATCGCGCCGGTAAATCCACCGACGTGCGACGTGAGGATGAATTCCTCGAGCGCGATGTCGGTACCAAGCGGAAGACGTTGACGCGAGAAGAGCAACTCCACATCGCGACCATCCGCGAGGCGCATCACCATCGGCTTATACGGCGAACGACGCAACACATCTTCTGGGCCATTGAAGACCCAGCGATTGAACTCGAGCCACTCTGCCGGCGTTCCCGGCGCAGCCACGAGAATCTGCGAGAAGATTTCCATCGCGTCGCGTTCGCGCTGCTCGCGCGGAACGACCAACGGCTTCGCTTCCAACACGG
>JBEIJG010000505.1:0-2373 GCA_040380385.1 Phycisphaeraceae bacterium
GTCGTCGACGCGGCGGATCTCAGCGTGGTGCTCACCAACTGGGGCCTCGCATCGGGTGGTGCAGGCGGCGGCGACGTTGACGGCAATGGCAGCACCGATGCCGCCGATCTCTCGGCCCTGCTCGCCGCATGGGGCGACTGCGGTTGACCCGGAGCGCCTTGGTCGAATTCTCTTTCTTGCGAAGCAGCCGACTCTTTTTTTGGGTCGGCTGCTTCGTTCTCGGAACGCCCGCCGACAGTGTTCCCCCTCGAAACTCCCCAAAGGATCCTTCGATCGCGGTTTGAGCTCGCGCCCGTCGATTCCCGTCGATTCCCGTCGTTTCCCGTCGATTCTCGAGCGCGCCAGCCATCGGACGTGTTTGCAATCGCGGAATATCGGAGGTCTTCGGAACCCGAACGAGCACACGAGGCGAATCATGAACTTCCTGCTCGGTTTTCGACGTTCACGCGGATACAACCTCGCAGATAAAACTTCAGACTCCGTACCTTCTGACGGAACCTCTTCGAGTCCTCACGTCATGCTGAACTCCTCTCGCTTTCCACGCACGCTCACTTCCCTCATCGCACTTGCTTCCATGGCAACGCCAGCACTCGCGGCGGCCGTGAAGCCACCCGAAAGTCAGCCTGTCGAAGTCGAACAACGCTCGACGCTGACGCGCGTTCGCGAAGGCGGCACGCCGTTCGATCCAAAGCAGCGATTGACGCCGTATGCGGTGCAACTTGCGGGAGGCGGAAGTGGCGCGGACGGTGGTCTCGCCGACCTCCCCTCGACGGGGCTCATCGAATCGCCGGCGGAGTACAGCCCAACGCGCGGTGTGCTCTACCAGTACGGCAACAGTTGGAACTCGGTCGTCACCGCGCTCGTCGCGAGCCTGACCGGCAGCGCCCAGTACGACGAGATCGCCTACGTCGTCGTCGCGAACCAAACGACCGCGAACTCTGCCGCCGCTGCGTTCAGCGCCGCTGGCGCGAACCTCAGCAAGGTCGTCTTCATCGTTCAACCGAACAACTCGGTCTGGATGCGCGATTACGGCCCGCACTTCATCTTCCAGAATGGCACACTCGGCGTCGTGGATAGTCACTACTACCCGACACGTCCGCAAGACAACTTCATCCCGACTCTTGTGGGCGACGCCACGTTCAGCGTGCCGACGTTCGACCAAGGCCTCTACTACTCCGGCGGCAATTTCCAACCGGGGCCCAATCGCAGCGGCTTCTGCACCGCGCTCATCAACCTCGATAACCCCGCGGCCGGCGGCCACAACGAAGCGCTCATCCGCGAGCTCTACCAGTCGTTCCAGGGGATCGACACGCTGCACATCATGCCGCAGTTGCCGTTCTCGGTCGACGGCACCGGCCACATCGACATGTGGATGTACCTCGCCGACGAGAACACCGCCGTCATCAGCGAGTTCATCGCCGGGTCGAACGCCACCGCCATCAGCGTGACGAACAACGCCGTGCCCTACATGCAGGCGCTCGGGTTCGAAGTGTTCCGACCGAAGGCGTGGAATGTCGGTGCGACGCACTACACCTACGCCAACGCGTTCCGTGTGAACAATCGCATCTTCATCCCCTGCTACGGCACGCAACTCGCGCCAGGTGGCAACACTGCGTACAACGATGAAGACGCCGATGCGCTCGCCAAGTGGCAGGCCGCCGCCGGCCCAGGCGTTCAAATCGTGCCGATCCAATGCTCGAGCATCATCACGGCGTCCGGCGCGATTCACTGCATCGTGAAGCAGGTGCCGCGCGCGACAAACGCACTGCCCTCCGCGCACGTCCTCGCTCCGGCCGGCGGCGAGGTGTGGCTCCAGGGCTACTCACAGACGATTGTGTGGAACGCAACCGACACAAACAACGCCGCACTTGCGAATGTCGATCTCGCCTACTCGCTTGATGGCGGCACGAACTGGACCGCGATTGCGAATGCGATCGCCGACACTGGAAAGTTCACGTGGGTTCCTCCGGCGGGCGCGAACTCCGCATCGGCACTCCTGCGTGTGACCGCACGCTCCACCGATGGCGATACGACCATCGCGATCAGCAATCCGTTCCGCATCGCGTCTGGCACCGCAGCGATTCTTGACTTTGCCGCCGGTGCGGGTGTGAACAAGTTCGGCTTCGGTAGCCAAACAACCTCCTGGAACTCCGCCAACGCTTCGCCGGTTGCAACGGCGCTCACCGCGGCGAACTACACCGCGCTCTCCAGTTCGAACGCGACAGGCACCGCGACCGACACCAATCGCTACATCGGCGCGACGGTCGCGAGTGGTTCCGAGGCGACGAACCTCTTCCGCTTCGTGATTCCCGGCTCGACGGCCGACATTGATGAGATCAAGGTGCAATGGGAAGGCTTCGCCGCCAACTGCAC
>JBEIJG010000506.1:0-2364 GCA_040380385.1 Phycisphaeraceae bacterium
CTTGCTCGCTCTGGCGTGAATCACGCCAAAGGAAGCCGCCGCAGCAGCGACCGCCAAAGACCGCGAGCGCTCGCAACCTGCTTCGCAACTTGCTCGCTCTGGTGCCGTATCGATGACACGGCGCCTGCGGCCCCGTAGCGATCTACCCAAACACCCTAAGTGCCCATCACCCGCGGAACACGTTTTCAGCGTCGCGAAGCCGCTTCGACATCAGGGCGACCGTTGTGCGATCTTCCTGCGCCAACCGCTCAATCGTCGCCGGTGCGTAGCCGCACCAACCGTAGCGTCGCGCGAGTAACTTCGCCTGCGCCGAGCGCGGCCCCTTCGCGGCGAACTCTGCTGCGACATTCGCCGAGTGATGCGCAAAGGGATCGACAATCCCCTGCCACTGCGCGACTTCTCCGAGCAACCGCACATCAATCGAAGTGAGATGCCGAGCGGCGGCGCGGGCGTTCCGTCGGGCGTTCACGAGCTTCGCAAGCGCGAGGTCGGCAGCGAGTGCGATGGCGCGATCGAAGCGCTGACGCGACGGATCGAACGCGTGCACCACATCGCGAACCGCCTGCGCGATCGATCGGGCAAGCGAACGCAACTCGTCGGTCGGTAAGCGCTCTGGCCCACCGTGGCAATACTGATCCGCACGACCGAGCGCGATCACCAAACCACGTTCGACGAGCACCGCTCGCAAGCGAAGCGCGGCGCGCAAATCGGTTTCAATCTGGTCGATGCGCGCACGGTCTGGCCACTTTGGAAGTGCGTCGATCGCGCGCGACGCTCGACGCAGAAAGAAGTGCATCGCTGCAGCGCGCGCTTCATCACGGTCCGCGGATGCTCGCGCATCCTTTGGGAATCCTGCTTGAATGTGGCGAGCTGAGGCGATGGACGCGATGACATCGCCATCCACGAGGCCGAGCGGCAACAACTTTCGTACCGCGGGGGCTGCGGGAATGGTCTCATCCGCACCGGGCAGTTCGAAGGTTGGCAACTCGACCCACGATGGCTGCACTCCGCGAAGGAGTTCCGCGCGACGGCGATCGACAAGCGTCCGAACGAGCGATTCGCTCTTTCCAAGGCGCCGCGCGAGCTTCGCAGGGTCGATCCCGAGTCGCCACGCGCGCTCAGCGAGCCGCCCAGCTCGCTCGCCAACGCTGCGCCGCGGCGCACGACCAACGCCAAGAACACGAAGGAACAATAAGCGCACGCCCTCGTGCGAGCGACCGTAACGCGCAGCGAGTTCTTTCGCCGCGAGGTTGAGGGTGCGGCCCGCCGCGATCAGCGCGCGCCCCTCTTCGATCATGCGCGCGCGCTCGCCGTCGTCGAAACGACGGAACGCGCAGGCCCGCGCGAATTCCGCAGGATGCGAGACGCGGAAGGACTCAAGTGACGCGCGGTAGATCGCGACGCGGGGCTTCCCATTTTCGAGAATCCAGTGTGCGCACAGACCATTGCGACGCCAACGCTGCAAGGTCTTCGACGCGACACCAATCTCACGCGCGAGTTCTTCCGGAGTCGCCGCGCCTCCGTGACGCTCAGAACCATCGAGCGCCAACTGTTCGGAGAGGTCAAGGACGAGAGTCACAAGATCAGCCCGCAGAACGGCGCCGGCGACCGGCGCTCCATCTGCACTGAGTGAAGTACCAACGATGCGCTCGAGCGTCGCGCCGAGGGCGTACATCGACCGCGGGTCGATCGACGGAATGATCGCTTCCGCGGCGCGCATCTGCTGTTCGACGCGCTCTCGCGTGAGCGACATCAGACGCGCAGGAAGCGCTTCCATGGCTGGGAGGGTGTAACTCGCCTTTCGCGGCATGTCGTGCTTTCCGACTCTCGCTTTCCGACTCTCGCTTTCCGACTCTCGCCCTACTCAGCCTCGCTGAAGCCACCGAGACAGGATCTCCATACGCATCGGAACGCCTTGGTTCCGACAAAAGCTGCGGATCGCGGAGGGAACTTCTTTCGCTTTCCGGACGCAACCACCTGTATCACCCGCTTCGGGGTACTTCACATCTGTCTCGCGAGATCCCAGTTCGTACCCGCGATCTCTGCGCACGAACTCTACCGAAAACCGACCACTGAGCGCCCCAGGAACGCACGTTCAGACGGGAAACTTCGAATTCGCGCGGGGACTTCGCGCGGGGACTTCGAGCCTGCACTTCACAACGCGAGGCCGCGCCTCTTTCGTTCATCGCCCAACTCAGCCTGCCGCGGAATTCACGCGAAAGCTCGGCCCACCGACTTCAAGGGACGCCCGCGCGGCAGCGAGAACTTCAACCGACGTCGCTCCGAGGCTCACGGTCCGCGGCATGCGTGGATTGAGGCGCGTCAGGAATTCGTGCACGATCACGCCAGACTGGGCGGCGAGCC
>JBEIJG010000507.1:0-2361 GCA_040380385.1 Phycisphaeraceae bacterium
ACGACACCACCGCCGCTTCGCTCGTGACGTATCTCTACAGCGTGAAGACTGTCGTCACCGTCGCGGACGGTTCGTCTTCTGCGACGTTCGTCTCCTTCGCCAGCGCCGAAGACGAGGGTTGGCGCAACATCGCCGGACCGACCGTAGCGGCATCCGCGGGCGCGAGTACTGCGCAAGTAACCGTGACGTGGAGTGCCGTGACCGGCGCGACGGGGTACCAAGTGTTCCGAACCGCTCCTGGTGGAACCGCGGAACTCCTCGCAGAACTCGGTGCAGTCACCAGCTACACCGACACCACCGCAACGGAACTCG
Organism: Phycisphaeraceae bacterium; assembly: GCA_040380385.1. Lineage (GTDB taxonomy): Bacteria > Planctomycetota > Phycisphaerae > Phycisphaerales > SM1A02 > QWPT01. The sequence goes on from JBEIJG010000507.1 coordinate 313, forward strand.
TGCAGTACTCCTACCGCGCGAAGGCCGTGCACGCGCTCGGGCTCTCCGGCCTCGGAGTTGCCTCGAGTGGATGGCGCAACATCCCGGGTCCCGCGACTCTCACCGCCACCGATGGCGCCTTCGCGTCGAAGGTCAATCTCACATGGAGTTCCGTGACGAGCGCAACGGGGTACACCATCTGGCGCAAGCTCCCGAGCGAAACAACATTCACGCAGATTGGAACGGTCACGAGCGGAAGCACGCTGCTCTTTGACGACACGACGGCGCAAGTCGCGGTCACATACAACTACGCCGTGCGCGCAACACACGCGCTCGGATCGACGCCGAACAGTGTGATTGACAACGGCTGGCGAAACACGACAGGCCCAACGTCGGTGGTTGCGACCGACGGCGCGTTCTCCGACAAGGTTCGCTTGACGTGGGTGGCGCCTGCTGCGGCGACGGGCTTCAAGGTGTTCCGCACCGCGCCAGGTGGAGTGCAGGAGCAAATCGCGACCATCGCAAGCGCGACGACGCTCGTCTACGACGACACGACGGCCGTTCCTGCCGTGCAGTACACCTATCGCCTCCGTGCGACGGTGCCGCAAGGCGACGGACCACAAAGCGTGGCTGAGACGGGTTGGCGACAACTGGCAGCTCCGGTCGCAACCGCGAGCAAGGGCGCATTCATCGACAAGGTGCAAGTGACGTGGCCTGCGGTGGTCGGAGCGACGAGTTACAAGGTGTTCCGCGCGATTGGTACGGGCGCGAACACCCAGATCGGTACGGTCACTGCGGGCGGCACGCTTGAGTTCAACGACACAACGATCGGTACGCTCGTCAGCGCGAACTACTCGGTACAGGCGGTCTCCGCACTTGGTGCGGGACCAACGAGTGCCGTGAATGCAGGATGGCGCAATATCCCAGCGCCTACAAATGTCGCTGCGACCGACGGCACGTTCCCCACAAAGGTTCGCGTGACGTGGTCAGCAGTTCCTTCGGCAACGGGGTATCGCGTGTTGCGTCAGATCGATGGCGGCGCCACCACGCTGCTCACGACGACAAGTGCGACCACACTTGTGTTTGAAGACACAACGATTGCCGTCGGACAGATCGGTACGTACACGATTCGTGCAAACCACGCCCTCGGCGCAACGCTCGCGAGCCTGCCCGACACAGGCTTCCGCGCGCCGGCCTTCGCAGGTGGCGGCGGCAACGGAGGGAACGGTGCCGATGGAGGCATCGCCGGATTCCTGCCGGACGATGCTCCAGCTGATGACGACGGCGCAGGAGAGCTCGATGAGCCAAGCGATCCAACCGACGGAGCAAGCGGCGAGAGCGACGGAGCAGACACCGCTTCGGACGGATCGGGCGAAGACGAGGCAAGTCGCCCAACCTCGGAACTCTCTGTTTCATGCGACGTCGTGACCGCGCGCGTCCTCGCGCTGATGGAGCAGAGCGATGCGAAGTTGGACGTTGAGATCTATGCAGCACTTCTCGCACCTCGCGTAGGCGAGGGCGGCGGTGATTTCGCGGAAGGCGTTTCGATCGCATGCGTCATTGCCGCGGGCGATGTTGATCTCGACGGCACGGTGACACCAACCGACCTTGTCGCATTCCTCGCCGCGTGGGCCGCGAACGATCACTTCTCCGGCGATGTCAATCGCGACGGTTTCGTCGACGCGATCGATTTCGCAGTGGTGTACGACCGAATCGTGCACACGACTCGCGATGCGTCAGGAACGCATGAGTAAACGCATGAGTAAACGCATGAGTAAACAAACGCTTGCCTGAGACCACCGCGCACCCCGCGGAGGTTCAACGCAAGAAGCCAACACCCAACGAAGAAGGCCGTCTCACCGACGGCCTTCTTTCTTTCTCACATCGCTCGAGGTAAATCTCAGAATCGCAGGTGTGCCGCGCGATCCGCAGGCGGCGCGATGTTCAGAATCGCGCGCGCGAGTGCGAGGTCGTCTCTCGTTGTGATCTTGAGATTGCGCGGATCACCCTCGACAACCAACACCTGTTCTCCGAAGCGCTCGATCACACTCGCATCATCGGTCGTGCCGA
>JBEIJG010000508.1:0-2355 GCA_040380385.1 Phycisphaeraceae bacterium
CAGGGCGAACACCAAGCGGCCAACTGCGGGCTTGCGCTTGCGGTGGTCGATCACCTCAAGACGGTTGGTTTCGACTGCCCGGAGGACAAGATCACCACGGGTCTCGCGGCGACGCGCGTGCCGGGCCGTATGCAACTCGTATGGGATCGCCCGCGCGTACTCGTCGACGGCGCGCACAACCCTGCGGCGGTCGGCGCGCTCATGCGTTGCGCCGGCGCGCACGTTCCGTACGACTCGATGATTTGCGTCTTCGGTTGCTGCAGCGATAAGGACGTGCCTGGTCTCATCGATAAGGTGAATCTCGGCGCGGACAAGGTGATTTTCACGCGCGCCGCGGGAAATCCGCGTTCTGCCGATCCCGAAGATTTGCAGAAGCTCTTCAACGAGCGCTCGGGCAAGATGAGCCAGGTTGCGAAGACGCTGCCTGAAGCGCTTGAGATGGCAACGCGTGCGGTGAGCCGTGAGGACCTCGTGTGCGTGACCGGTTCGTTCTACCTCGTCGGCGAGACGCTGAAGCACATTCAGCACTTCGATCGCTCGAAGGGCGGGAAGATTCCAGCGCAAGTGCCGCAAGATTGAGCGAAGGTGATTTGAGCGCAACGTGTTTGAGCGCTCGCAACTTGCGGCGGGGCGAACCATTGGTTCGCGTCCGCCGCTTTTGCTCGCTCTGGCGAGGATTGCACCAGCGTGAGCCGCGGCAGCGGCGACCGCGATATGCATGAGCGCTCGCGACTTGCGGCGGGGCGAACCTTTGGTTCGCGTCCGCCGTTTTTGCTCACTCGGGCGTGGATTGCACCAGAGGGAGCCGCCGCAGCGGCGACCGCGATATGCATGAGCGCTCGCAACACGATTGCTGCCCTTCGTACAATCGCCGCCCTATGTCCGCGACCAACGCTGCCAGCGCAAAGCCCGCCGATTCCGGCGACCTCTCGCACCGCTACACCGCCGCGTATGCCAACGCCGTTGAGGAGCGTTGGCAGGCGTCGCTGGCAAATTCCGATGGTTCATACGGCCACCGTCAGGCGAACCCTGACGAGCCCGGCTTCGACGCCTCGAAGCCGAAGTTCTATTGCCTCGACATGTTCCCGTATCCATCGGGTGCGGGCCTCCACGTCGGACATCCGGAGGGCTACACGGCGACCGACATCATCTGTCGCTACAAGAAGCTCAAGGGCTTCAATGTGCTCCATCCAATGGGTTGGGACGCGTTCGGCCTTCCAGCGGAGCAGTACGCGATTCAAACGGGCGTACACCCTGAAGTGACAACGAAGAAGGCGATCGACAACTTCCGTCGGCAGCTCCGTCGCTTCGGTTTTATGTACGACTGGTCGCGTGAATTCGCGACGATCGATCCCGACTACTACAAGTGGACGCAGTGGATCTGGCTGCAGGCATACTCCTCGTGGTTTGATCCGTCGGTGAAGAAAGCGCGACCAATCGCGGAACTCGAAGCGCGACTCACACGCGAAGACGCCACGATCACAGTCGAGAACGCAGCATCGAAGAAGTGGTCTGCGTGCTCGAAGCGCGAAAAACAAGCATATCTCGACACGTTCCGCCTCGCGTATCTCGGCACGCAGACGGTGAATTGGTGTCCGAAACTCGGCACCGTGCTTGCGAACGAAGAGATCATCGACGGACGCAGTGAGCGCGGCGGCTTCCCTGTGCTTCGCATGCCGCTCAAGCAGTGGATGTTCCGCATCACGGCGTATGCCGATCGTTTGCTCGAAGATCTCGCGCTCGTCGATTGGCCCGACATGACGCGCACGCTGCAGACTGAGTGGATCGGACGCAGCGAAGGCGCGGAGATTCACTTCGCGATTGAAGGCGAGCGCGATGCGCTGACGGTGTTTACGACGCGTCCCGATACGCTCTTTGGCGCAACCTACATGGTCGTCGCGCCGGAGCACCACATCGTTGCGAAGGCGATCGCGCGCGGGAACGCAGAACTTGCGAAGTACGTGGATTGGGCGAAGAATCGCAGCGACATCGATCGTCAGGCGTCGAAAGAAAAGACCGGTTGCGCAACCGGTCTCTTCGCGATCAATCCGGCAACAGGTGCGCGCATTCCCGTGTGGACTGCCGACTACGTGCTCATGGGTTACGGCACGGGCGCGATCATGGCGGTGCCCGCACACGACGAGCGCGACTTCGAGTTTGCGAAAGCGTTCCAACTCGCGATCGTGCAAGTTGTCGAGATTGATGGCGTCGCGTTTACAGGTGAGTCTGCAACATCTGGCGAAGGTCGCGCGGTCAACAGCACAAGTGCGCAACTCGCGCTCGATGGCATGACTACTGCTGATGCGAAGAAAGCCGTGATTGCGTGGCTTGAAAATCTTGGCATCGGCGCGTTGC
>JBEIJG010000509.1:0-2355 GCA_040380385.1 Phycisphaeraceae bacterium
CTGCGGAAACCGCGCGCGCCGCATGCTCACTCATGATGGGAGGCGTGCTTGAGCGGCTGCCTTCGCTCAAGGTTTGTCTCGCCCACGGTGGTGGGAGCCTCGCCTTTACGATCGGCCGCATCGAGCACGGTTTCCGCGAGCGCCCCGATCTTTGCGCGATCGACTGCAGCGTGAGTCCGCGCGCGCAGTTGCGGCGCTTCTACTTCGACACGCTTGTGCACGACGAGGCGGCGCTGCGATTCCTCGTCGATGCCGTCGGCGCTGATCGCCTCGCGCTTGGGAGCGATTACCCGTTCCCGCTCGGCGAACACGTCGCGGGCACGCTCATCAAAGCGATGCCGGGGCTCTCCGCGAACGACCGTCAGCGCATGCTTGCGGGGACCGCGGAGGAGTTTCTTGGGTGATTCGCCAAGAAACAGGTCTGAAAGTCGTTTCGAAATCGCCCTCCAAACCCACCCATCGGTGACCTTGACGGGAACGGCGTCGTAGGCGGCGGCGACCTCTCGGTCCTTCTCAGCAACTGGGGGCCGTCGCCCTGGTGAGTTTGCGGCCGGTAACGTTGTTCAAGTCAACTTTGCGGGATTCGTTCGAAAGTCTGACGAGTCAAGGCTTTGAACCATCCGGATCAATGGCATGATTGCTCGCCCCGGCGTCTCGCGGCGGTTCGATCAGGGCGGCTGGGGATTTGAGGGAACTCCTAAGGGAACTTTATGGGAATGGGTCTGTCATTCGTTCGTGCGCGCAAGCAGGTGCTCTCTCGTGAGTCCTCGCTTGCTGTCGTGTTGGCCTCCGCCGCGTGGGCTGTGTGCCTCCCGCACGTCGAGCGCACGGCCCTCGCGCAGGATGAATGCGCCACCGCAGTTCCCATTTTGAACGGCGTTCCGCTTTCGTTCAGCACACTCTCCGCGACGCCGAGCCCGAATCCGCCGAGCGATTCGCTGTGCAAGGGCTACCTCCTCGAATGGAACAACAGCCCCGACGTGTGGTTTGCGTACACGCCACTTGTCGACGGTATCGCGACCTTCACCACGTGCGCCCCGGGTTCGTACGACACGTCGATCGCGCTGTACTCGGGTACGTGCAACAACCTCAACTACCTCGCCTGCAACGGCGACTCGTACGACTTCTCCGGTTGCCAATTCGGCGTTTCCGAGATTCGCGACTTCGAAGTCAGCGCTGGCACGACGTACTTCATCCGCATTGGCGGCTATGGCGGCGAAACCGGCAATGGCTCGCTCACGGTGCGTGAGACGGAGATCGCGGTTTGGGGAAACAACACCGAAGGCGAATGGCGCGTGCCGACCGGACTCGGCGCGTTGAAGTCGATTGCATCGGGTGGTCGACACGGACTCGCGCTCCAACAGAACGGTGTGGTTGCGTGCTGGGGCGACAACCAGTCTGGTCAAGCAACTCCGCCCGCGGGAATCAGCGACTTCATCGCGATCGCTGCCGGTGACGCGCACTCGCTTGGGATTCGCGCGAACGGCACCGTCGTCGCTTGGGGTTCGAATTCTTCAGGGCAACGCAATGTGCCCGCTGGGTTGAACGACGCCATCGCGATCGCGGGTGGCGGACATCACTCCGCCGCTGTGCGCGTGAACGGCACCGTCGTGTGCTGGGGTTCGAACACCTACGGTCAATGCACGCCGCCCGCCGGACTCCTTGCGAGCTCCGTTGCCGCCGGCGAACTGCACACGGTCACTCTTCGCACCGATGGCACCGTCGCGTGCTTCGGTGAAGATGGCTCGGACCAGTGCACTCCGCCGCCCACGCTCGCGTCGGTGACGAAGGTCGCCGCCGGTGGCTACCACTCCGCTGCTTTGAAGAGCGACGGCAAGGTCGTATGTTGGGGCTTCAACGACTTCGGCCAGATCGAAACCCCGCCCGACCTGACGGGTGTCACTGATGTTTCGCTCGGTTTCTTCCACTCGACCGCGTTGAAGAACGACGGCACACCTGTCTGTTGGGGTCAACCGTTCTTCTTCCAAACCGTCGCGCCAGAAGGCATCTCGAATCTCACACAAATCGCAGCTGGTGGGTTCTTCACCGCGGCGCTTTGGGATGCATGCCCGAACGATCCGAACAAGAGTTCTCCCGGCGCCTGCGGCTGCGGCGTCAGCGACGTCGACTCCGACAGCGACGGCACGCCCGATTGCACCGACGGCTGCCCGAATGATCCCGCGAAGATCGCGGCGGGCGCCTGCGGCTGCGGCGTCAGCGACGTCGACAGCGACAACGACGGCACGCCCGATTGCACCGACGGCTGCCCGAATGATCCCGCGAAGATCGCAGCGGGCGCATGCGGTTGCGGCGTGAGCGACGTCGACTCCGACAGCGACGGCACACCTGACTGCA
>JBEIJG010000510.1:0-2342 GCA_040380385.1 Phycisphaeraceae bacterium
CAGCCCGCCGCGATGCGCTCATGCTTATCGCGGTCGCCGCTGCGGCGGCTCCCTCTGGCGAGATCCACGCCAGAGCGAGCGCTCATGCTTATCGCGGTCGCCGCTGCGGCGGCTCCCTCTGGCGAGATCCACGCCAGAGCGAGCAAGTTGCGAAGCAGGTTGCGAGCGCTCAAAACTCGAGTCGCGAGTGCTCAAGCACATCGCGCTTCAGCCCGCCGCGATTCACTCGCGGCGAGGCGTGCCAGAGCGAGCGAAAGCGAAGCGAGTCGCGAGCGCTCAAAACATGAATTGCGAGCGCTCAAACAACGTTACGACACGCGCGAGCCAGCCTTGACAGGCTTCTGCACAGTCAGAACCACGACATCGCGCTCATCGGCGCCAGGCTTCTCGCCAGGTTTACCAGCAGGCTTGTCGGCGGCGTCACCCGCCGATGGCGCAACGTCCGCGAGCGGCTTCAAGTCGCTTGCCGCGAGAATCATTCCTTGGCTCACTTCGCCGCGCAGTTGTCGCGGCTCAAGGTTCGCAACGATGATGACCTGCTTCCCAACGAGCGAGGCCGGGTCGTACCACGCGCGAATGCCTGCGCAGACCTGACGGCCTTCGGGCGTTCCGTCGTCGAGACGGATCTTGAGCAGCTTGTCGGCGTTCGGATGCGGCTCCGCTGCGAGCACGGTCGCGACGCGCAGGTCGAGTTTCGCGAAATCTTCGAACTTGATGTTCGGAAGGGCGGGGGTTGCAGCGGTGGCCTCGGTCGACATCGTGGGCTCTTCTCGTGTGCTCTTCTGGTGGCAGAAAGTCGTTCGATCGGTCGTTCAGAATCTCAAGATTGCATGCCGCGGGACTTGGAGTCCGTCGCGGCCGCGGGAAGGTTTGAGCGGCGTTGATCGGTCGCGCAAGTTGTGTGCAGGCAGTCGCACGAAGCAGCGATCAGCCGTTGGTTTCGGCGGCTTCTTCTGCGATGGCCGCATCTTCGTCTGACTCAAGTCGCGACGGTTGGAAGTCGTAGCGCTTCGCGAGTGCGTCGTAGCTGAAGAGATCCATCGGGTTGATGCTGACGTCTGGATCCATCACAACGCCCACCGACTGCGGATTCGCAGCGATCGTTTCGAAGACTTCCTTCGTGAGCGGGGCGAGTTCAGACACCTGCATCACCACGAGCGAAAGGCGGTCCGGCGCTGCGACAACAAAGGTGCGGTCGGCCACAGGAACCTTCGAGAGATCTTCCGTGAACGGCAACTTCGCGGCCTTCGTGACGAGCGAGCGAATCGCTTCCGGATCGGCGCCAAGCCCCGGGATTTGGCCCGGAACGCGGAAGCCGAACTGAAGGAATTGCGGATTCGCTTCGCGAATGTCCTTCGCAAACTCGACTTGCGAGCCGAAGCGCGTCGCGACTGCCGTGAGGCCTTCATCGATCGCTTGCTTCGAGATCGCGTCTTGGTTCTTCTCGAGCCACTCGAAGCGCGCAAGCGAAGCGATGTCCGCGGCAACGGCATCGCGCACGTCAGCGAGCGCTGCTGCGGCACGCGACGGCTCCGCAGCGATCAGACGGACGAACACAACGTCGCCCTCCGCCGACTTGAACGGCGGGCTGGCGATGTTCATCTGGAACGGCGCAGTTTGGTTTGGAGTCGAGAGCTCTTTCGCGCCTTGGAGAAGCGCCGAAAGCGTCACCGGTTGACCGAAGCGATCGGTCGACAGGAAGCCGAGTTGCAGCTTCGTATCGATGTCTCCGGCGACGAGCCACTCCTCGCCACTCGAGGCGTAACTCGGAGCTGCGATCGAGAACTCGGTTGCGATCGATTGCGCGAGCTGGTCGAGTGCAGGCATCTGCGTCGTCCAATCGGCGGGGAGCACGAAATACATGCCATCACGCTTCAGCGTGCGTTGCGCGAGTGCGAGCTGATCGGTTGCGAACTTCGAGATCGCCTCGAGTTGCGCTTGGGCAAGTTCCTCGACGGTCTTCGAACGGACGGTCGCTTCGTATGTCGCGAATGCTGCTGATCCGTCGGCCGGCGCGCCGTACTTCGCTGGATTTTGCGCGAAGCGCTTCTTCAGAGCGAGCGTTGCGAGTTCCGGTGAGTTCGCGATGATCGCGTCGATCGACGCCTTCGGAATGCGCATCCATTCGATCTTGAAACGATCGGGGACGCGGTATCCGAAGTTCTCGCGACCAATGGCGTCGGCGGCAGGAGCGGCCTTGTCTGCGAACTTCGCGAAGTGCGCCTGCAGCGCTGCATCGTCGCTCGCCGCGACTTCAATGGCGGTTGACTTCCGCGCGTCGATGATCGTGATATTGCCGCTCAATCCGAGCGACGCGAGCGCGATCGAGTTCTCGTATCGAC
>JBEIJG010000511.1:0-2338 GCA_040380385.1 Phycisphaeraceae bacterium
AGCGAATGCGGAACTTGTTGTGCTTCGCATTGCCCGGCAACGTGTGCTGCCACGATTGGAAGGTGTTCTCATCGACGCCGTCAGACGTGATGGTGTTGATGACCGTCCAGTCCAACAGGCTGTTGAGGTACTCGACAACCAATTGCTTGCCAGCTTCCACGCCGCGGTGCTGCGTCGAGTAGGTGAGATATGCCGTCGTGACACCGCTCAAAAGAATGAAGTTCGATCGAATCTCGTCGTCGCCGTACTCCAAGTTCGAGATCGCATCGAGGTTCAGCGATCGCGTCGGCGTGGGTTCTGCGACGGCTCCTGTGGAGGTTGCCGCGCCCTTCGAGAAGATCCAGTTGGTGGTGTTGATCGACGCTGACGCATCGAAGTTGTCGACGAATGGCGGGGTGATCGGCGCGGGAAGCGCGGGGTCGCACGCGACGGCGTTGCGGAACGACGTGATTTGCGCTTGTTCCGTCGCGGAGAATTTCAGATTGGTTCCGGTCGTTCCCTGACAGCTGTTGATGATCGAGCACATGATGTTGCACGGATTCGCCGAATCGCAGTGCTGCGCTTGCCAGTTGTGACCAAGTTCGTGCGCGGAGAGCGAGACTCGGAAATCAAGGGTCGTGGTGAAGCGGCTTTCGACCGCCGAATAGGCGAGGTTGCCACCGACGGAGCAGTCCGTACCCGATTGGTTGCACACCACGCCAAGCCATGCGAGGCCAATGACGTTGCCGGTGATGGCCTTTCCGGTGAAGAGTTGCGCGACGTCACGCTGAATCTGGCTCTCCGGAGTCGTGTTCCACTTGGTGCGGAACTCACACAGAAGATCGGTCATGACGGTCGTCGTGTACGGATCAGCGGCGGTCGTTCGGATCACGAAGCCTGAGAACTCGTATGTAATGTTCACGTCGCGGTCGTAGACAAGCGACACCGAGTTCATCACATTCTCAATGTCGTTGACGGTGTTCGTCGCGTTCTGACCGTTCTTCTGGAAGAACTCAAAGTCCGCGTCGAATGCGATCTCCGCGATGTACGGATTTGTTCCAGCGATGCCGCCTTCGCCTCCGCCCTGGTTCGCTCCACCCTGGTTCGCTCCACCCTGGTTCGCTCCACCCCCGAGTGGCCCGACCTCGCCCGCCCCCGGCAGTTCGCCTGGGTCCGTTGGGAGGCCAAGCATCCAGTCGGGGCTTCCGAGGTTCGCCTCGTCGTTGCCGCACCGATGGAAGTCACGTGGCGCAACATCACCGTGCGAATAGACGACATACTCGTTCGCCGCGCGAGAGGCGTCAAAGTCGGTGCTCGGCTGCACGAAGATCGTGTCGTCGGAGAGGTCGATGGTTGCCCAGAGCTTTCCGTCGATGATCGAGGCGGCAACCAATGCACCGTTCGATGCGAGCGTGCCGCGGTACGTGCGATGCGGCGGAAGTGGTGCTTCTTCGTACACCCCGTTGCCGCGATCGAGCAACAGCCGCGCGTCGGCGGTGCGCAGCGACGTGCGGAAGAGGCGCAGCGTTTCGAGCTTGCCACGAATCGGAACGGTGATTTCCGTTTGCTCGGGAACTCCGCTCGGCACGCGAAGTTGCGCGGTCGTGAAGCGAACAAGATCCGGAATGATGAAGCGTGCTGACGCGGGCGTGCTTGAAGGAACCGGGCCACCCTTCGGCGGGGCAGCTTCAGCCGCGCAGAGCGGCGAGACGAATGAGGTTCCGAGGGCAGTTCCGAGAAGACAGGCGGCAAGCAGCGATGGTGTGAAATGGCGCATGGGTGGTTTGGAGGAGGTCCAACGAGGTTTGCGAATCTGCTGATCCGCAAGCGATAGGTGATCGGTTGGAATCTACGGCGTGCGTGTGTGGGGATACGAATTTCTGGCCGGATCTGGCCGGATCTGGCCGGGATTCATCGCAATCGATGACTTGCGTGGGCGCTCGAACGCGATTTTCGCCCGAGAACATGCATCTTTCGACGTTCGCCGGGGTCAGAAGGTTCGCGTTGTTCGCGCAATGGGACGCATCTCCTTGTGCGCTTCTCGCAAAACGTGACGCCACCTGACACCGCCTGACACCACGTGACGCAACGTGTTGGCACGTGGGCCATGCAAACTTCAACGCACGGCGGCGCTGCGAGGTCTGGTCGCATCGCCGGCGGCGTGTCTCAAAATCGACACGTTGGCCATCACGCGCGCGGGTCATCCGGCTCTTGGTTCATCTAGTTCTTGGTTCATCTAGCTCTTGGTTCATCTAGCTCTTGGTTCATCTAGCTCTTGGGTCATCCAGCTTTTGGGTCATTGCGGAAACAAGCAGCGGGGACCCCACAAAGCATTTTGGGGTCCCCCCTGAGAATAGCA
>JBEIJG010000512.1:0-2334 GCA_040380385.1 Phycisphaeraceae bacterium
GGCGTGCCGTCGCCGCGTGCGCGGATCGCTCGAAGCGCTTCCAATCCGCCGCCGCCCGCATCAAGGATCACCACATCGAAGTCTGCGAGATCCTCGCGGCGAGAGATCGACGAAGGATCCGCGGTTGTGTCGACATCGTCGCCTACTGCTTCGAGCGCCGCGACGAACACTGCACGGACGGCAGCGTCATCGTCCGCGATCAAGATCTTTCGCGTTGGCGGCGCAGGAATCTGGCCTGTCTCGCATGCGTCGGCGCGGTCCATCCTCGCATGGCTCGGTTGCGGCATCGCAATGCCACGTCGCGCGAGGAACGAGAGTGTGGTTCGCAAACCCCTGGCTGTTGGCTCGGTTGAAATCTGTCCGCCGAGGTCGCGGATCGAGCGGAGCGCGGCGCCAAGTGGCAGCATCTCAAGCGCGAGGCTGCCGTCGAGAAGACTTGGAACGGTCCACGCGCGCTGGTCACGCGACGGGTGCGCTTCGTGGTTTGCTCCGTGGTTTGCTCCGTGGTTTGCTTCGTGGTTTGCTTCGCCGCGGTCTTCGACGGTGATGGTCACGCGTTCGAAATCTCCATCTCGCGTTGCGTTGAGTTGGATGAAGATGCGCGGCGCGCCGCGATTTCGATAGATCGCCACACATTGGGCAAACGCGGACGCGATCATCGACTGGGTGCCGTCAAACGCGAGATCCGCAGGAAGGGCATCGGGTTTTGCGGATTCCGCATCGATGATGCCGGGATACGTCGCCTCCACACGGCGCAGCGCTTCTGCCCACGCCGTACGAACCGCGCTCGGCCCGTGATGGTCGAGATCTCGCGGACAAGCCTTGTGGAGGAGCGACAGCATCTCGTCGAACAATCTCGTCGACGCCAAAAGTTCGTCGACCGATTTTAAAATCGCAGGATCGGTCGAACGGCGTTTCAGGAGTTGGAGTCGACCGGAAAGTGCGAACAGCGCATTGTTCAAGTCGTGCGCAACCAATGCGCCGAGGAACCGGGTCCGCTCAGACTCCTCGCGGTCGCGCGCAATATGCAGTGCTCGCAGAAGCGCGGCCTCGTGGGGAGACGTATGCATTGGGTTGCTTTCCAAGATCGTCGATTCCTTGGTGCGTGCATCGAGCAGGCTTGCGAGCCAGTGCTTTTGAACGACCGATATGGAGAGGCTACACGAGCGCCGTCCACGCGAGGCCGCGGCGACCAAGGAGAAACGCATCGAGAAGGAGAAAGGCGCGTCGATCCTGGGGGATGGACGCGCCTTTCGGTGCGCTCTCGATGCTCTCTTGGAGCTCTCTTGGAGCTCTCTTGGAGCTTTTCCGATGCTCGCTTGGAGCTCTTTCGTGAGTGCCTCGTGTAGGGGTTGAACCTACGACCCGCTGATTAAGAGTCAGCTGCTCTGCCAACTGAGCTAACGAGGCGGAAGGGCAGGGAGTCTACCGACTTCTGTGCTCTGGTCAAGTGCGCACGCGCGAGGCCTTGGGCCCCACCTCGCGCTTCTTGGCTTGGCTGGTTTCGCGGGCCGTCGTCGTCGCTGAGCGAACGCGTTTCGCATTATGACGAAGCGCTGCGGCGCTGAACGCGTGGGTGTGCCCTCGCGAATGTCACTCAAAACGGTTACCGCGCCCCGCCACACGGCGGGGCGCGGTCTGTTTGTTCCACCGACTTTTTCGCTCTTGGTGGGGGCCATTCATGTCAAAGGAGCCGACGAAGGCGACGAATCGTCTGAAGAGCCGCGTGACTTCGCCCCAGTTTTGGTGCATGCTCGGACCGAAGCCAAGGGCGGGCGAGGCGGATGCTGTCTTGTGAGTAGAACCGTATCGATGCGCCTGAGGCGACTCTGCCGACTGCGCGATGATCCAAAAAAAGCGACCGACGAAGCGACTCTGCATGAACCTTCGAACACTTCAATCCCTTCGAACCCTCTCCTCCCGCCCTGACGAGCCGAAGCTCTCCGTCGCGGCCGTGCGCATGCCCAGACTCGCGATCACGCTTGCGATTGGTCTCGCGCTGACCACACCGTCACTGGCGGCCGGCGACACGAAGTCGGCGCCTCCGGCCGGGGGAATGGAGGGCCGCCGCGGTATTCCGCAGGGGAAGGACCACCTCTTCTGCTGCCATCCCGGCGCACGTGGCACGCTCGAGGGCCGCATGTTGGAGGTGGAAGCACCCGAACCACTGCCGCCGCTCGACAGCGCATGGGACACGGAGACGATCCGCTGGTTCGGTCCGAGCGAAAACCGGATCGACATGGTGTTTGTTGGGGACGGCTACCAGGCCGACGATCTCACGGTCTATCGCAACCAGGTCGAACTCGCGTGGCAATTCCTTGAGGCGAAAGAGCC
>JBEIJG010000513.1:0-2328 GCA_040380385.1 Phycisphaeraceae bacterium
CGCATGGGCTCCGTAAAGAACGGACGACCGTTTGAAATGCCAGCGGGCGCTGCACTCAACGCGTGACGCTCGGGTCCTTGCGCAATGCGTTCAACACCTGGATCGGTGTCAAACGCGCGATGCGGACTGGCGAGCAGTTTCTCAGCGGATGCGTTGTCTTTGAAGCCTGCTTTGAGCCACGATTCGTTCGAGCTGTTCTCGAGGAGACGACGCACGAGATACGCCATGCCCGGAATCAGTTCGCCGACGGGGCAATACTCGCGCAAGCGAAGATCGAGATCGATCGCCGCGCTCTTGAGTTGATCGCCCATGCCGTAGAGCATTTGCAGTTCGAGTGCCGACTTTGGAAGTCCGCGCTTTTCGAGTGCTGCAAGCGTTGCTGCAATCGAGCGCGCATTGTGACTTCCGAGCGCGAGTTTCACGCCGCCTTCGCCCTTGGTCGCGGGCGTTGACGCGACAAACGCCGCGGCCATGCGCTCGAAGCTCGCGTCGGTGTCAACCTTGCGGCTCCACACCGGAACAGGCCAGCCTTGTTGTTCTGCGTTGATCGTTTCGTAATCCCAGTACGCACCTTTCACGAGTCGAACCGTGACTTGGCGGCCCGTGCGCTTCGACCACTCGATGATGCGGCGCGCGTCATCGTCGCCCGAGCGCAAGTACGCCTGCATCGCCAAACCAGCGTGGAAATCGTGCTTCTCGCAGGCACGCATGAAGAGTTCGAGCGTCAAATCCTTCAGCGCGAACTGCTCCATGTCGAAGTTGACGAAAACTCCTTTGCGCTTCGCGGTTTCGAGAATTGGGCCGAGCGCATCAAGCAAACCACGGATCGAGCCTTCGGTATCGATCGGATCAACGCGCGCAGAAAGCGAGCTGATTTTGATCGAGACGTTCGTACGCGGAATCGGCCCGAGGTGATCGTTCTCAAGGCGCGGATTCGCGGCCCACGCAGCGACCGTCGAAGGAAGATTCTCGATGAGATCGAGATACTTGCGGCGATACGCCTCGGCTTCGTCATCGCTCACGCATGCTTCGCCGAGAAGATCGACGGAGAAGCAGAGTCCCGAATCCCAAATCTTCTTGAGGCTTGGAAGCGACGACGCAGCGTCGGTGCCACAGATGAACTTCGACGCCATCGACGTGATTTGCGTCGACATCGTCTTCGTCACAACACCCTTCATCAGCACGCCCGCCTTCAACGCGGTTGCAACGAAAGGCGGCGGTGTCACGCCCGGTTGTGCGAGGTAGTCGGTGAGATGGTCGTAGACCGCATCGTTGTCTTTAAGCGTTGGGAAGCAGTCGACGAAGCGGAAGATTTGGACCTTGAAGGCCTCATCTTGCATCGCCCAATCCATCAGGCCTTCGGACCAGACGGCAAGGACGTTTGTCTTCGCGCTGCGTGCGCGCGTCAGAAAGTCGGTTCCGATCACGACCGTGCGCGCTTCAAGCGCGGGATCAAGAGGCGCAACGGCGCGACCTGCGGGCGACGCCGGTTGGCTAGGTGCGGGAGCGGGAGCGGACTTTTTCGACTTGAAAAACAGCGCCATAGTGGAAGGGGAGAGTATAGATCCGCCCGCTCTCGCCGCGGCCGCAGGAAACGCGTGAATCCACGCGAGACGTGGCGATTCGTGGTTGCAGCATGGGTTTCAGCATGGGTCGCGAGCAGGGGTGGACCAATCGCGCCGCCGACGTCGATTCCACGAAAAACTGACCGCCGTACGGGCGGTCCGTTCGTGCCTCTCGGGCGCCGATCAGAACGTCGGCCGCGCACCAACGGCCGCGAGTGCGCGGTCGTAGCAGCGGATCGTGCGCGTGGCAGCGCCGTCCCAATTGATGCCGCGAATTTCAAACGCGCCGTGTTCGACGAGTTGGCGCGAGAGCGGTGGGTGGCGCAAGACCGCGATAATCTTGTCGGCCATATCCTCGATGTCCCAGAAGTCGACTTTGAGGGCGTGCATCAAGACTTCACTCACGCCAGAAGACTTCGAAATCAGGACGGGAACGTTGTGACTCATCGCTTCGAGCGGCGCAATACCAAAGGGTTCGCTCACGCTCGGCATCACGTAGAGATCAGCCATCGCAAAGACGCGCGCGATATCGCGACCGCGCAGGAACCCAGTGAAAAGCACTTTGTTTCCGATACCCATCGACGCAGCCATCTCGATCATGCGCTGCGCCTGATCGCCGGAGCCCGCGACAACAAACTTCACGTTGTCCATGTACTCAAGCACCTTCTTTGCGGCTTGAATGAAGTACTCCGGCCCCTTCTGCATCGTGATGCGGCCGAAGTAGAGGACGATTTTGTCCTTCGAATGGATGGGCTGCACGCCC
>JBEIJG010000514.1:0-2288 GCA_040380385.1 Phycisphaeraceae bacterium
CATGATCGCGAAGCTCGTCGCCGCCACGAGATTCACGAGGACCAGCACCGCGCCCTCAGGAAGAACGATCGGCATACTCACCGTCGCGAGGTTGACCTGCTCTGTGATGGTGACCCCCTGCTTCGCACCAAAGCCGTTCGCAAGCACGTAGATCGCGACGGAACCAAGTGTCACGAACGGAACCGCGAGCATCGGGATCAGGAACTGCACGATGCCCGTCAATTTGCCCGCGAGATAGGGTCCGGGCTGAATCGGTGTCGTCAGGAGAATGTCGAGGGTGCCATCTTCGCGCTCGCGGCTCACCGCTGTTGCGCTGAGGCTCACCGCGGTCAGAAGCACCACCACGATTTCAGCGCCCACGACTCCTAGGAGCGCGAGGCGAAGTTCGGCCGAATCGATTGTGCCACCGCGGTGCAGACCACAGAGAACAAAGCCGACGCACGCTCCGAGGCCGAGGAAGATCCATCGTCCGAAGAGCCCACCGAGTGACTGCGTTCGCAGCATCCGCTCGCGCCACGCGATCGGATTTGCACCGACGCGACGCGACTCGCGCGTCCCCATCGCGCCGGCCCCCGCCCCGAGCGCCGCTTTCCACCAACTCACACGCGGCCCGCGCGTCCCGATGACACGCAAGCGCAACGTCGACCAGATCATCATGGCGAGACTCGCGAGTACGCAGATCACGCAGAAACTCGCGGCGGGATTCGTATACAGCGGCGCGAGCGGCAGAAATGCCACGTCACTCTGTGAGTACGCGACATAGCTCGTCGATTGCAGCGAACTCTCGAGGGCGAGGAACGGGTTGAATGCGGTCAGAATCGTTGTGCGCGTCGCCCCGGAACCGACACCGATGTTCGCCTGCGTCCGGAAGTACGCGTCGGCTGCGTACGTCGCGAAGAGGTACATCACGACCGCGGCGTAGAAGACGAGCACCGCGCGCTTCCCACCACTTCGGGTGACCGAGAGCGTGACCGCCGTGGTGGCGACCACCAGCGCGCTCGACGCGGCAATCGCATAACTCGTCAGAATCGCGCCGCCCGGCACACCCCCGAAGAACTGGGTCAGGACGAAGAGCGGCAGCGTCGAAAGAAGGAGGGCCAGGATGAAGAAGAGCCGCCCGAAGAGGTTGCCGAGGACGATCTGAAGGTTCCCGAGCGGGGTCGTCAGGAGGATGTCCCACGTCCGCGGACTCGCTTCTTGCACGATCGCGCCAGCCATGAAGATCGGGGTCAGGACGCAGATCAGGAGGACCTGCCCGAAACTCACGACCGAAAACGCGCCGGCGCCGCGCGTAGCGAGTTGCTTCATCGACCCGTCGCCGCCAAGAAGCCCGAGAAGCAGCACCGCGATCATGATCGCGAGGTAACCCGATCGGAGCAGCAAGTGGCGCGACCGTTTCGACCCGCCCGACACAATGCGGACCGCGATTGGGTTCGTCGGCAGGAGATTCGAAAGCCACGTCGCGAAGCCGGTCATGCGAACCTGCATCCTACCTTGACAGTTTTGGAAAGGTGTCGATACTTCACATTGTCCGCGGACGCGGATCGGACGGCGACTTTGGCCGTCTGTCTTTTTCCGGCTCGTCGAACAGGCCTTGCCGTTCGCGACCGTTTGCAGGACGAGGCGTCGGTTCAACCCGCCGCACAAGTCCCCCAAGATGCGCTGAAGTATCTCCCAAGCGCAAATCGGGATAGATCGACCGAGCATAACGCCCCACCCATTCCTTCCGGGGCACCCGTTTTGAGTTCAGTTTCTGTGAGTGCTTTCTCATTCCAATCTCCCGCCACCGCCGCGCACGTCGCGACGCGTGGAATTCAGGACAGCGCAAGCGGCGAACGCCGCTTTGGCACACTGTTGCCGTGCGCTGGGGTTTCGCTGGGCCACGCTACACATGCCGTTGAGCATGCATTGAGCGTTCATTGAGCGATCATCAATCGTTCATTGAGCGTTCATTGAGGATGGTGTTGAGCGTCCCCGCATCCTGAGGACTTGAGAGAGACGCGCACGCGACAAGACTCAAACCACTCGATTGATCACAAACGTCGCAGGTAGGACCGGTGCAGGAGGCACCCGGCGAGCAGTCTCATTTGACTGGAGGCTCGCATGTCCATTCTGCTTCAAGCTGGTTCCGGCGCTGGTGACTTCGGTATCGCTGCGATTCTGATCGCGGTTGGCATCGCACTCATCGTTGGTGCCATCGTTGGCATCGTCTTCCTGACCTTTGCATCGGGCCGCGGCATCAAGGCCGCGCGCGCCGAGGCCGACCGCATGATCGCTGACGCGAAGGC
>JBEIJG010000515.1:0-2273 GCA_040380385.1 Phycisphaeraceae bacterium
CACGCTTGAAAATCACCAAAATCTCGTCTGCCGCGATAGAAACGATGTTTTTCCGGTCCAGCACCGCTGTTCCTCGCCTCAACCAAAGTAGGTTGCCCCCATGAAACCCGAACGCTGCTGGTGGTGCGGCTCCGACCCGATCTACGTCGCCTACCACGACACGGAGTGGGGCGTGCCTGTGGTCGATGATCGTGCGCTCTTCGAGAAGCTCGTCCTCGATGGGTTCCAAGCGGGCCTCTCGTGGATCACGATCCTGAAGAAGCGTCCCGCATTTCAGCGTGCCTTCAAAGAGTTCGACCCTGAGAAAATCGCGCGATTCACCGAGCGCGATGTCGCTCGGCTCTTGAAGGACGACGGCATCATTCGCTCGCGGCTCAAGATCGAGGGTGCGGTGAAAAACGCGCGCGCATGGCTCGAGGTGATGGAGGCAGGCGACGGCGCGTTTCGCGACTTTCTGTGGTCCTCGGTTGATCACCGCACGATCGACCTACAACTTGGGCGCCGTGAAGACATCCGCGCGGAAAGTGCGGAGAGCCGCGCACTTGCGAAGACGCTCAAGAAGCGCGGATTCACATTCTGTGGACCGGTGATTGTCTATGCATTCATGCAAGCCGTCGGCATGTACAACGAGCATCTCGTCACGTGTCCGCGGTATCGCGCGTGTGCGAAAATCGCTCGAACCTAGCGGAGTACGCCGTGCGCATGGGGCATCGCGCAACCGGAAGAAAAGCGCCGAATCCCGTGGAACCTTCACCGCGCAGGCTTGGGAACCACGGGATTCGGACGTTGTCGAACTCAGGCCAGCAAGAACCTCGAAGAGGTCAGCCGTGCATTTCCAGATAGCACCGCATGTAGCAATAGCGTTGGTGCGGTGTCACTGCTTGGAACGTGAGGAACATGCCAAACGTCGAAGCCGTGTTTGGAAGACCGTTTGATGTTCCAAGCCACGAGACGAATGCTGGATACACCACCGTCATGTACTCAACACGAATGCGCTTCGTGAGTTGCGCTGGTGCGAGCGGATCAGCCTGCGGTGGCGGAGGTGCGCCACCTTCCGCCGCTTCCGATGGAGCTGGCGGCGGAGGTGCGATGCTCTCCGCCTGCACCACACTCGGTGTGCACAGTATGGCGAGCAGAAGCGATGACAGCATCGCGATCGCAGGCTTCCATGTGCGTGAGAGGGATGCGTGTCGTGTTATCCGTGACATCAGCGAACTCCTTCCATCTGACCGTAAAGCGCCAGAAGTTCGCCAGCATGCTGGCGTGATGCGGGAACTTGACCAAGGACGCCAGCCACGAGCTTTGCTTCGATGGCGTCGAGTGCTCGAGGAGCGATGGCATTTCCAGTGAGTTTGCGACGTCGCTCCGCGTCGAGCTCAAGATGTTGATGTGCGAAGTACCAATTGCTTGTCGCGATTGCGTGCGCACGCAACGTTGCAGAAGCGATTTCAAGTGTTCCACGACGTTGCATTTCGTCGCTCAAGAAACGCTTGGCTGTGTTCGCCAACCCGACCGCTGCCCACGCCTTGCGTTCGCCGAGCGACGGTTCCAACGAACCTTGTTCACGAGTGATTGCGAGCAATTCGCGAAGTGTGCTCTCGGCCATTTCTGGCGAACAAATGGCATCCAACTCAAGGATGACTGCATCCATCGACGCAGCCATCGTGCCGTAGTGTCGCGTCGCAGAATCTTCTTTCGACGCGAGTTCGTGCACAAGCTCGCGGGCCGCAACGAAATCAGCGCGCGCGCTTTCAGCGAGTGGCTTCCACGCCTCGCAGTTCCCGAGAGGAATCGACGAACGAATCGCATGGCCGCGCGACCAATGCGCAACCACACGAGCTGCGCGAAGCACACTTGTATCTTTCAACGTCCCGACGTAGTCGAGAACCGACGCTGCGATGCCGAGCGCATGCGTAGGTTGCCCTTGCATAAACAGCATGTTCGCGAGACTTGCATCGCAGAGCATCCGCCAGTCGATCGCGACATCATCGAGCACGCACGCTTGACGAAGACCGCGCACCGCTTCGGTGTACGAGCCCATCGCTTCATGCGCATTCGCTTCGACGATCAACGCAGCGGCCTTTCGCGTCGAAGTGTCGGCGACAGCCCCTGCGCGGACAGCGAGACGCACCGCTTCGGCAAAATCGCGTTGCATACGCTTCTCGAGGCTGTCGTTGTAGAGCCGCTTGAAATCGGCGGCCGTGTCTTGCGCGATGGATCGACGCGCGTCGCTCGCGGGTTTGACGAGATGATCGACGACCGCTTCCACTGGC
>JBEIJG010000516.1:0-2271 GCA_040380385.1 Phycisphaeraceae bacterium
GTGGGCACTCTCGGCGCTTGGACTCCACCTGCGCGATCTCGCGCAAATCGTTGGGCTCGGTTGCACGGACGTACTCATCACAAGCAATGTTTTCTACGCGCTTGACGCAGTACCTCCCGCGTTTCAATGGGTCGTTCGGCTCAACCCTGCGAGCACCATCGTCGATGCCTCGCGGTCAGCGCTTTTCGGCGGCTCTGCTCCCGACGTGCTCGCACTCGCGATCGTGACTGGGTTTGGATTGAGCGTCTGTCTTCTCGGTTACGCCGCGTTCATGCGGGCACGAAGTGGGTTTGCCGATGTCGCGTGAGGAAACGAACACCACCGAAAGCGCACGCGGATCGACGGGAGAAGCCCGCGAGGTGGTTGTTCGTATGCGCGGAATTCGCAAGGCGTTTGCGCATGCGCCGAGTGGCGGACTTCTCGCGCGAATCTTGCGCGGACGAAATGCGTCACCGGGACACCCCGCGTCGCGTGGTCATGTCGTCCTCGATGGAATCGACCTCGACGTCCACCGCGGAGAAATGCTCGCGCTCGTTGGGCGAAACGGCTGCGGCAAGTCGACGTTGTTACGCATTCTCTGCGGCATCATGCGTCCGACTGCGGGAACTGTGGAAACAAAGGGTCGCCTTGCGCCACTCCTCGCACTTGGCGCGGGATTTCATGCCGACTTCAGCGGACGCGAAAATGCTCGTTTGAACGCATCGCTCATTGGGCTCAGCGACGCTGAAATCGACGCGAAGCTGCCGGCGATTTTGGAGTTCGCCGGAATTGGTGAAGCGATTGACGATCCAGTCTCGACGTATTCGAGCGGCATGTTCGCGCGACTCGCGTTTGCTGTTGCAGTGGCGAGTGACCCTGACGTCCTCATCGCGGATGAGATTCTCGCGGTTGGCGACGCAGCGTTTGCACGCAAGTGTTACGCGCGAATCGAGGAGCTCCGTGCGCGCGGTACGACCATTTTGCTCGTGACACACAACGCAGGCACTGTGCTTGAACTGTGCGATCGCGCGGTATTGCTCGAGCAAGGCCGCATTCTTGAAGCGGGCGTACCGCGCGACGTGATGCGCCGCTACAACGCGCTGCTTTTCGCGGAAGGCGGCGCGGGACGTGCGCCCACGGTTGAAGCGGCGAATGAAGCGACAAGCGCAGCGGGTGCGAGGCCAGATGATCATTACGATCCATCGCTCGAGGTGAAGGATCCGATTGAGTATCCGCCGAACGGCGCACGGATTGCGTCGATCTCATTTCAAAATGCCGAAGGCCGACGCGTCAATCGCATGCGACTTGGCGAGGAGTACGTCGCTGAATTCCGGGCGGAATTCGAGCGCGACGCCGAGGGCGTGATTTTGGGTATTCAACTGCGCAACGCCGCCGGCGTGACCCTCGCAGGCTTCCTCTCGCGCGACGGCGCAGAAGGGCTCTCCGCGAGGCGTGGCGAAAAACTGACCATGCGCATTCCGTTTCGCATGCTGCTTTTGCCAGGTCGATACTTCGTCACGGCAGGCATTCGCAGTCGGCTGGAAGAACAATCGATGCACAAACTCGTCGACGCAATCGCGATTGAGGTCGTCAGCGAGGCCGTCAACGTGCATCAAGGCTACTGCGCGTTGGCGACGGCGCCGGCGTTCATCGAGCGCGCTTCGTTGTAGACTCGCGCCATGGACGCAACGGACGACGCACTCGGCGTGAGGAAGCTCGGACATCGCACCTTCATTGGCGGCGATGGCGACATGTGGGAGCGCATCGGGCGCCTGCAGTTTGACTTCCTTCGCGCACGAGGCTTGCAGCCCCAGCACGTTCTGCTCGACTTTGCGTGCGGCTCCCTGCGCGGTGGGATCCACTTCATTCCGTACCTCGACGCAGGCCACTATCTCGGCTTCGACAAGTCGTTTGATCTTGTGGCGATGGGCGTGATGAACGAACTCGGCCACGAGCGCTTCACCGAGCGTCGGCCGGAGTTCGTGATCAACGGGCGCTTTGATCTTTCGGAGTTCACGAAGAAACCTGACTTCGTCATTGCACAGTCGATCTTCACCCACCTCGTGCCGGACGACATTCGACGATCGCTCGCGGCGATCGCAACCGTTTCAAAGCCGACGACGGTAGTGTTCGCGACCTACTTCTTGCGCGATCAGGCGTACGGAAATCCCGCGCAATCACACTCGCGTGAGAACTTCTATTACCTCCCCGACGACATGCGTTCGTTCGGTGCGGACTCTGGATGGAAGTTCGAGAATATCGGCGCGTGGAACCATCCGCGCGGTCAGCAGA
>JBEIJG010000517.1:0-2265 GCA_040380385.1 Phycisphaeraceae bacterium
CGCCGACTTCGTATCGTGCGAACAGTTCAATATCGTTCGACACGAACACGCCGCCCTGCACGACTGCGCCCCACTGATTCATGCCGTCGGCTTCGCCATCGCGTGTCGTCACATCACCCGTCAGATTCACGCGGCGGTACACGCCGTACACGAAGAGGTTCGAGCCACCGAAGTCCATCGTGAGATCAGCCGTGACGCCCCACATGGACTTCGTCGTCTTGTCGCTGACTTCGCCTTCGTTTTGTGGGCGGATCGATTGACCCATGCCACCGATGCCGGCCATCCAGCCAAACTCTTCGCCGCGGAAACTGTTGAGATCGCGGAATTGCTTCCAATTTCCGGCACCGAGCCACTCAAGCCGTCCCGCGAACGCCCAGTTCGTCAGATTCGAGTTGAACGGCGTCGTGTAACCGCCAGCGAATCCGCCAGCTTGGTTGGCCCACGATGTCGCCGTGTTCGTTGGCACGTTGGTGGCGTTCGCACGCAAGCCGTCGCCGTAGAAGAACTGCGCCTTCAGCGGATCACCGGTGCGGCCGCCGTATTCGAACTGAATGCCCTGTGAGAACTTCGTCGTAAACATCTCGCTCACGAGCGAGCGTTCGACTGCCAGTTGCGACGTGCTCGACACCAATTCTTCGCGCAAGAACGGCGACTTAAACTGTCCGACGCGCACGTTGAAACCGTTGTCAAACGTCTTCTGAATCCACACGTTCTCAACGCTGCCGACGATGTTTCCGCTCGAGAACGATTGATCGCCCGAAGTCACCGAGCCGGGGCTCCGGTTAAAGATCGGTTGAACTTCGTACGTCCAACTTGGATCGATGACGAAGCCGGTGAACGCGATCTTCGTGCGGCGATTCTCAAAGCCCCAGACGTTCTCCTTCGGAACGGCCTGTGTGCCCGTTCCCGGCTGATTCGTCGTAGTAATGCCAGCGTTCGAGCGGTGGTCGTACGCCCAACGGAACTGGATTTGCCCCTTGATGTTCAGCTTGAAGTCGCCGTTCGGGCTCGCGATGAAAAACCCGCCTTGATCCTTGTTCCAACCAGCGGTTGCGCCAGCCGACTGCAAACTCGTGCGCGAGTCGGCGTCTGCCAGGACATCGGTCACGATGCCGCGAATCTCATCCGCGCGCTGCTCCGTGAGCCATTCATCTCCGTTCGAGCTCGCTTCGAGCCGTTCGACTTTCGCGGCGAGCGCTTCGTTCGCGCGCTTCAAGTCCGCGATCTGCCGTGCGAGTTCTCCATCGTCGGCAACCACTCCGCCCGCGAAAGAAAGCGTTGTCGCTCCCGCGAACACCACACCATTTCCGAACTTTGCCATGCGACTCTCCTTTTTGATGCGTGTTGTTGATGCACGTGCTTGATGCAGGCGCGTGACCTGCGCGTCAGTCCTGCCCACGGGTCGCGAGCAAGCGCTCGCGGACCGCAAAGGACCCGCGCAAGCTAGGAGCAGCGCACATCAAACGGGAACATGATCTTCACATAGGCACTCTTCATCATTTCTGAACATAAAGAGCCGATGTAGATCCCGTTTGCAAGCCCTGCAAAAACCTAGCGTTCATGAAGGCTTCGTTTGCTCCTTCATCAAACCTAAACACAACAGAAACACAAAACCTTCTGATTGTGAAGGAATGTCCCCGCGTTCGGTTCAGACGCACGACCCGACGATTGGTTCAGATTTTGACCATGCACGCGAATACGAGGTCGACAACCCGACCGCGTTCAAGCCTCGCACTCCTTCTTCTCTCGAGCGACCCATGCGAATCAACATGCACACCATCTTCTTCGCAAGCACGACTCTCGCCGCTCTCACGGGCTGCACATCAACGCCATCGACAACGCCTGCGCCCGCGCCGCTCGCGTCGACTGTGCTGCACACAGAGCCTGTCGTCCTCGCCGAGATGACCTGCCCAGTCACGGGTGAAGTTGTGACCTGCGAAAGCGCGGTCGCGTACTTCGAGTGTTACCCCGTCTACTGCGTCGATCGCGCGAGTGCGCGTCAATTCGCTTCGCTTGAAATGAAGCAGCGCGCGCGACTTGCCGCCGAGCAGGTGCTCGCTCAAAAAGGCATTCGAAACACGACCTGCCCGATCACTGGCGACACGCTCACCGCCGCTGGTTCGCCAGCGATCTTTGAAGGTGAAGTGATCGGTTTCGCGTCGGCTGCCGATGCGAATCAGTTCCGCTCGTTGCCCGCTGAGAAGCGTACGAAGCTCATCGCGCAGTGGCGCGAGTCAGAAAGCGCCTGAGTTCAAGCGGTTTTGC
>JBEIJG010000518.1:0-2258 GCA_040380385.1 Phycisphaeraceae bacterium
CATCTTGCTTCAGTTTCTGTACAAGGGCAGCCCATTTGAGTTCAAGAAGTCGGGCTTCGAGATACTCATCGGTTACGCGGGCATATCGAAACGCTGCACCCTGCTCGTTCACCAAGACGAACACATCTTTGATCTTCTGCTGAAGCGTTCCAATGTTGTCAGATTTGACGGTGTTTAAAATCGCCTCAACCTTGCCGTTAAAAGCGTCGAGTGCAAAATTCGCAGCGAGCTCAGCTCGTGCTCGATCGGCATAGTCTGACGTCGCCGCGAGTCCGTCACGTACGAGGACGCGCGAGCGGTCTCTCGCTTGTTTGAGTTGTTGGCCCGCAGGCGCATGAGCGGTCTCGCGAGCAAGTTCATCAAGTATGCTTTGGGGTGGCACGACGTAGCGCGAGCCGTACCCGTCGACGACGTTTCGGAGTGCTTCAACCGTGCGTTCAAGCGCGGCGACTGACGCTTTGAAGTACCGCTCACGCTCAAACAGATCTTGTACGCCCTCCCATTGAGCGAGACGGCGATAGCGTGTCTCCCATTGCGCAATGAGTTGCTTCGCCTCCTCAGCTTTCGTCGTACTGCTGCTCTTGAGTTGCTCAAGCGCTTCAAGTGAACGCTTCAGCCGCGCCTGGAGATCTTGTTCAGACTTTGAAACTTCAACCAGGCGTGCGTCTTGCTCGGTAGCGTGTTGCTCGGCAGCCCGTCGGGCTTCTCGTGTTTGGATCCAGAGCACTGCGAAGACGGCCGCAGTGAGGGCAGAGATTCCAACCAGCGCGAGGAGCAAAAACTGTGGTGAATTCATCGTACGGATGCGCTTTCCAATCGGTTGCGGAACGCCGGAGCTCGGGCAAACAGAAATCCATGACAGGGATGACTCGATCCTCTCCACGCGTTTGGTGTAGAAAGGCAAACGAGAGTCACTAGGCGATTGTGATGCCAAAGTAACCGCGAGTATTCAATGTGACAAATACACAGGAACTTAGCGCAGGTCGCTTCGGGCCCTCGCATCGCCGCGTCCTTTACTCCTGCGAAGCAGCTCGCCTGATTTGGACTACATTCGCCGTGCACGGTGCATGGAGATTGCTGCGATGGGAGCCAGTTCGGGGGCACTCGCTACATGGGGCCTCCTACTTCAAGAAGTCCCTTTTAGAGTGGCAATCGACTGTCTCAACGAGTGTGTTGAACTCCACTCACGCCGTCCAACCGCCGTCGATCACATGGATCGCGCCGGTCGTGTAACTCGACTCGTCGCTTGCGAGGTAGACGGCGAGCGCGGCGATCTCGTCGGCGGTGCCGAGCCGGCCCATCGGTTGCCGCGCGATGAACGCCGCGCGCGCCGCCGCAGGATCAGCGTTCTGGTTGATCCGGCCCTGCAGGCTCGGGGTCTCGACCGTGCCCGGGCAAATCGCATTCACGCGAATGCCATGCGTGACGGTGTCGGCCGCGACAGCCTTCGTGAGTCCGATGAGCGCCGCCTTCGTTGCGCTGTAGGCCGCGCGATTCGGAACTCCGCGAATACTCGATGCGACGCTGGCAATCGAGATCACGCTGCCTCGTTTCCGCGCGATCATCCCAGGCAGAAACGCATGCAGCATGCGGTAGACGCTCTTGACATTGAGGTCGAAGGAGAAGTCCCACGACTTCTCGTCGCAGTCGAGCAGCGTGCCTTGGTGCACGAATCCAGCGGCATTCAGCAGGATGTCGATGTCGCCCGCCTCGGCCGCCGCCGCGCGGATCGCTGCAAAGTCGCGCGCGTCGAGCACGCGCGTCGTGATCGATGCGCTCTCCTTCGCAAGCGACGCAAGCCCCGCGGCGTCAATGTCGGTCGCGATCACGGTCGCGCCTTCGCGGGCGAACGCCAGCGCGCTTGCGCGTCCGATGCCCGCGGCCGCCGCCGTCACGAATGCACGCTTTCCTGCGAGTCTGCCCTGTGTGTTGCTGTTCATCGCGCCACTCCCTTTGCTGTGCGCGTTCCTGCGCGCTTGATCCACTCTGGTCCATCGGGGAAGCGGAACGCATCGATCGATGCGCGCTTCACTTCGCCCGAATATCCCGGCAATTGCGGCGCGAGATAGCGACCGCCTTTCACGATGCACGGATCCACGAAGTGCTCGTGCAGGTGATCGACGAATTCGCACACGCGGCCATCCATCGTCGGGTTGAAACGGATGTAGTCGACGAGAATCAAGTGCGCGACGAACTCGCACAGCCCAACGCCGCCTGCATGCGGACAGACGGGTACGCCGAAACGCCGCGCAAGCGCC
>JBEIJG010000519.1:0-2256 GCA_040380385.1 Phycisphaeraceae bacterium
AGCAGGAAGAGGAAAAGCCGAGTGAGCCAGAGCCTCCAAAGCTTACTGATGAGGCACCGCCGCTTGACTTGGCGATGCTTGAGTTGGCGTTGAATCCAGGCACTGGTGGCTCGGGAATGGGCGGCGATTTCGCGGTCAAACTCCCGGGCGTTGGCGGTGAGTCGAGTGAAGATGCTGCAGGCGATGTCGAAGAACTCTTCTCCATGAGCGATCTCGATCAGAAGCCGCGCGCCATCTATCAGACAAGCCCGCAGACGAATGCGAAATTGCAGAAGTCCGCACCCGCGACGGTCTACATCCTGTTCGTGGTCGACCAGAAGGGGCGTGTTGAGAACCCAATCGTCCAAAGTTCAACCGATCCGCAGTTTGAGGCTCCGGCACTCTCGGCTGTCAAGCAATGGAAATTTGAGCCCGGCAAACGAAATGGGCAACCCGTGAAATTCCGCATGCGTGTCCCGATCACGTTCCCGAAGAAGGGCTGATCGCTCACGTTGCGTCTGATGACTGGCGCCGCACTGTGCGGCTGAATCGATAGGTAGCAGATCATGAAGACGATCATCACTCTCTCTCGCGCGAACTTTCGCCTTTGTGGCCTCGTTGCCGCTGTTGCGCTCGTCCCCGCGTTCATCGTGATGCCTGCGAGTGCGCAATCTTCGAAGAAGAAGAAGGCTGAAGAAGCACCGAAGATCGACTATTCGAACGTCGATCCGGTCGTTGTTCCCGCCGCGCAACTCGCAGTATTCACAGATGCCGATTTTGAACGTCGCTTCGCAGAGAGTTACGCCGCGGAGACCGACATCGAGCCGAAACTCGCCGACCCCGAGAAGAAGCAGATGCTCGAGGTTTTGAAGTTCATTCAGGCCGAGAAGATGGGTGAGGCCGCTGCGCTGATTGAACAAACGCGCACGCCAACTTCAAGCGCGGTGTTTGATTTCACGCTGGCGAACATCTACTTCCAAGATGAGAAGTTTGACAAGGCGCTGACGGAGTACGCCAACGCGGTACAGAAATTCCCGAAGTTCCGGCGTGCATGGCGCAACCTTGCGCTGATCCACGTGCGCAACGGTGATGTCGTAAAGGCGTTGCCTGCGCTCACGAAGGTCGTTGAGCTTGGTGGCGGTGACTCGATGACGTACGGACTGATGGGCTTTGCGTATTCCGCGAACGACAACCCGATCGCAGCGGAAAGCGCCTACCGCATGGCGATCCTGCTCGATCCAGCGACGCGCGATTGGAAACTTGGTCTCGCGAAGAGTTACTTCAAGCAGAAGCGCTTCGCCGACGCGGTCGCGCTCACGAGCGAACTGATTGCGGAAACGCCGGACGCTGCAGATTTGTGGCTCCTACAAGCGAATGCCTACATCGGTCAAGGCCAAGCGATGAAGGCCGCGCAGAACTACGAAGTTGTCGATCAACTTGGGAAGACAACCGTCGAGAGCCTCAACATGCTCGGCGACATCTACATCAACGAAGCGCTCTACGACAACGCAGTGTCGTGCTACGAGCGCGCCTTGGCGAAGACGCCGCGCGGCGCAGCAGAGCGCCCGATTCGCGCCGCAAAGGTGATGGTTGCGCGTGGTGCAGTCATCGAGGCCGAGCGCTTGCTCGGCGCGGTTGAGAAGACGTACGGCGCGGAACTCGCCGAAGCAGATCGGAAAGAGATGCTCAAGATGAAGGCGCGTATGGCGGTTGCCAAGGGCGCTGGCGACGAAGAAGCGCGCATTCTTGAGGAGATCGTTGCGATCGATCCGCTTGATGGTGAGGCGTTGATCCTGCTCGGCCAGTACAACGGCCGTAAGGGTGACGTTGAGAAGGCGATCTTCTTGTACGAGCGCGCTGCGAAGATCGAGAAGGTTGAAGCGGACGCGAAGGTCCGTCACGCCCAACTCCTCGTTGGGCAGCAGCGCTACAGCGAGGCGCTACCACTCTTGCGCAGCGCGCAGCAGATCAAGCCGCGTGAGAACATCCAGCAGTATCTCGAGCAGGTTGAGCGCGCGTCCAAGCAGCGCGGATCGTGACGTACGTGAGGCGGTTCGCGCTCACCCGCGCTTCGCCTTCAACCGAGTCGCGTTTACCCGCGCTTCGCCGTTTACCCGCGCTTCGCTTCGAGTTCTTCCCAACGTGCGTAGAGCCGCGTCACTTCGGTCTGCGCCGCTGCTGATGCATCGCAGGCCTTCGCGTAGGCCGCGTGATCGCCGAGCAACTTCGGGTCGTTGAGTTTGGCCTCGAGCTCCGCGGCTTTCTTCTCAGCGACCG
>JBEIJG010000520.1:0-2249 GCA_040380385.1 Phycisphaeraceae bacterium
CGAGGTGTCGACCAGCAACGGCGGAATCACCGTCGGTGCCTTCGCAGGACCAGCGAAGCTGGAGACGAGCAACGGTTCGATCGAGCTGAAGGATTACGCGGGGTCGATCGACGCGCGCTCATCAAACGGCGCGATTCTCGCGTCGGGCGTGCTCGCGCCGGTCGTTGCCGACACTTCGAATGGGCGCATCGAGATCACGCTCGCGCCAGAGGCGCAGGGCAATCTTGAGCTCGATACTTCAAACGGCTCCGTGCTGCTCGAAATCGGCGAAGCCTGGCAGGGCACCGTCTCCGCCGACACGAGCAACGGCAAGATCGAACTTTCCGGTGGCGATGTCGACGCGAAGGTCGGCAAGAAAATCATGACCATCGGCGACGCTGCGAAGGCGAAGGCCGTCATCGACACCAGCAACGGTCGCGTCACCGTGCGCACCGCGAAGAAGTGAACCACAGGCAACATCCATGCAGAACGCTCCACTCTCCATTCGCGGATTGGTCAAGATTCACCCGGGCCCCGTCTGCGCGCTGCGCGGCGTCGATCTTGAGATCCCCGAAGGCATGTTCGGCTTGCTTGGGCCGAATGGCGCGGGGAAGTCGACCTTCATGAACATCGTCGCGGGGCTCGTCGAGCCGACCGCGGGCAAGGTGTTCCTCGACGGCGTCGACGTCGTCGAGCATCCGCGGCACATGCGCGAGCGCCTTGGGTATCTCCCGCAGGACTTCGGCTTTTATCCCGATCTCACGGGCCGCGCGATGCTGGAGTTCTTGCTGAAGTTGAAAGGTGTCACGGGACCGAACGGCCGACGCGCTCTTGCCGATGAACTGCTCGAGCGCGTGAATCTCACGAGCGCTGCAAAGCGCAAGGTTGGTGGGTACTCCGGCGGTATGAGGCAGCGCCTTGGCCTCGCGCAGGCGATCGCTGGGAATCCTCGCGTTCTCATCGTCGACGAGCCGACCGCGGGCCTCGACCCAGAAGAGCGTCAGCGCTTCTACCGATTGCTTGGAGAGATGAGCGCGGGCCGCGTGGTGCTTCTCTCGACGCACATCGTCGACGATGTGTCGACCCTCTGTCCACGCCTTGCGGTCATTCGCTCGGGCGAAGTCGTCGCAGACACGACGCCGAGCGCCGCGCGTGCGGCCGTCGACGGACTCATCTTCGAAGGATTCGTCGCCGATGCGGAATTGCCTGCATTTGCCGCGGAGCATCGCGTGATCAGCGCCGTTCTCAACGAGGGACGCAACAACCGGGTGCGTGCTTTTGTCGGTCCCGGCCGCGATGCGCCTGCCGGATTCTCGCGCAGTGCTGCGACGCTTGAAGATGCGTATCTCGTGCTGATGCGCTGCCCAAGCGACGAGACTCCACCGGCGCTCTCGCGCGGCGCCGCGCCCGCCATGGCGGGAGGTGTGGCGTGATCGCCCGTGCGTTTGCCATTCCGCTCGCCATTCCGATTCTCGAACTCAAGAACAGTTGGAAGCGTCCGCTCCACTGGATCATGCTGCTCGCGTTCGGTCTGATGTCGTTCGGCTTCGTCGCTGGTGGCGTTCAGATCAGCACAGGAAGCGCGGACACGGGCGGCGCAAAGGTCGAGATCAACTCCGCGTTCAACCTCGCGTTCTCCGACATCCTTCTGTTCGCGCTGCTCCTGCCGTTCTTCGTGGCGGTGATCTTCGGCATGCCTGTTCTCGGCGATTTCGACCGCCGCATCAACCGCCTGATCTCAGCGACGCCGATCTCACATGTGGGCTACGCGTTCTCGCGGTTTCTCGCGTCCCTTGCGGTGATTGTGCTGATTCTCGGCCTGTGGCTCGTCGTCCAGATCGGGATCTACGAGCTCTATCCGCTCGATGCAAACGACCGCGTGCGTGGCGCATTCAACCTCTGGCACTACATCGCGCCGCTTCTCATCACGACGCTGCCGCTTGCGGTCTTCACGGGCGGTGTCTCGATGTGGCTCGGCGTGCGCACGCGCCAGCCGGTGCTCGTCTTCGCGTTGCCGGTCGTGATCGTCGTCTCGGGCCTCTTCTTCGTCTGGGTCTACAACTCGCCGCGGCTTCCGCTCTGGGTGAGTCAACTGATGCAATACGCCGACCCGGCGGGCGTGCGCTGGATGCTGCGCACCTTCGTCGACGAGGATCGCGGCGTCTCGTACTACAACACGGCCGCTTTCGCGCCGGAAACCTCGTTCCTCCTGAGCCGAGCCGCGCTTGTCGCGATCGGACTCGTCGCGACCGTCGCAACTGGTCGGCGCC
>JBEIJG010000521.1:0-2249 GCA_040380385.1 Phycisphaeraceae bacterium
CAGCGACACGCTGTATGTCGTCTTCAACCTTGGAATGACTGAAGAAGAGCACGAAGCCGCCACCATGTGGGTCGAATCGAATCTCGTCCCCGCTCCGAGTGCCATCGCGTTGCTTGGCGTGACTGCGCTCGTGCGTCGTCGTCGCCGCCGATGATCGCACAGGGCGATTGATCTGAAGCCACCGTGCAGGTGGTCAGTTCATTGACTCGCCAATGTTGGGCTCGCCAATGTTCGGATCTTGGTCGACGTCGTCGGCATCGGCTTCGCCGACGGCGTCGACCTCCACATCCACCGCGTCATCGCCCATCTCATCGCCCATCTCATCGCCCATCTCATCGCTTGGCCCCGATTGGCAGCCAGCCGAGATCACCATGCCGGCCATCAGCGTTCCGTATGCAGCAGCAAGAGCGATGGATTGAGCGAGTTGTGTGAGAGACGAGAGTGGCGCGCGCATGCAGCGAGTGTACCGAATCGCCTTCGCGTTCACTCTGCATGCCGCGCGCGAATCTCTTCCGCTTCACTTTGATGCTCGACCAGAAGACTCGCGAGTGTCGGATCAAAGTGCTTGCCCGCTTCTTCGCGGAAAAACGCGGTGATTTTCTCGCGCGGCCACGCGTCTTTGTAGGCACGCTTCGAGCTGAGCGCATCGAAGACATCGGCGACGGCGACGATCCGCGCGAAAATCGGAATCGACTCGCCGGCGAGTCCGCGCGGATAGCCGCGGCCGTCCCAACGCTCGTGGTGTGCCAACGCGACTTCCGCCGCGCTCTCATCAAAGTCGGTTCGAAGCCCCGCGAAGAGTTGCGCGCCGATTTCGGTGTGACGCTTCATTTCCGCGAACTCCGCGTCATCGAGTTTGCCAGGCTTCTTGAGAATGGCGTCGGAGATTCCAACCTTGCCAACATCGTGGAGCAGTGCGCCGAGCCGAAGCGTGTCGCGCGCGCGGGTGGAACTCGCGTCCTCCGCGATCCCCTTCGCAAGAAGCCATGCATCGAAGAGCATGATGGAAAGATCGGCGACGCGCGCGACATGGCCCGCCGTTTCGGTCGGGTCGCGCAACTCAGCCATCGCAATCATGCGCAGAATCATCGAACGAACAAGCTGCGCGCGCTCGACCGCAACCGCCGCCAGTGACGCGAAGTGACCAACAAGTTGCTCGTCATCGTCATCGAAACCGGTGCCGTCACCCGCATCGCCTGAGTGCCCATCGATCAGCACGAATGCGCCAAGCGCGCGATCGCGGGCCCGCACAATCGGCACCACGAGCGCACTGCGCACCGCATGACCAAGCATCGACTCGATACCGATCGGTGGCGCGCCCTTTCCCGCAAGCGCGCATGCTTCAACACCAAGGCGGATCGCGTCGCCTGAAATCATCGCTTCACCGGCCACCGTCGACGCATCAAGCGCGATCGATTCACCCATTCGAATTCGAACGCTGTCCGCAAGAGCCTCTGCAACACGTAGTGTCTCTGCGCCCGTCTCCGATTTCTCCGCGAGAAGCACTGCTCCTGCACGCGACTCCGCGAGCGCAACGGCCTCGCGAAGAATGCGCGCAAGCAAGATGTCGAGGTCCTGCACCCGCGCGAGTTCCGACGAAAGTTGTGCGATGCGTTCGAGCCGCTCGCGTTGCGTGTCGACGTCGACAACGAGTTCGCGATTGTCTTTCGCCAAGCGCGCGTTTGCCTCGTCAAGGAGCGCGTTTCGACGCGCAAGATCGCGCTCAGCTCGCTCAAGCGAACGGAACGCCTGCGAACGCTCGCGTTGCGCACGCGCGACGTCGGCGTGATGTTGAACGCGTGCGACAAACTCCTGCGCAGGCGGCAATTTCACGAGGTAATCATCAGCTCCGCGCGCAAACGCATCTGCCTTTGTCGCCGCGTTTTCTTCGGCCGAAAGCACAACCACCGAGGTTTCGGCGAGATCAGGCTCCCAGCGATAGCGCTCCACCAATTCAAGCCCATCGCCGTCCGGCATGTGAATGTCTTGGAGAATCACTGCGGGCCGCAGCGACTTCGCGCGTGCAAGCGCATCTTGCGCCTTCATGCACGACTCCAACTTCGCATCCGGAAGAACCATGAGCAGACGGCGAACACCTTCGATGATGATCGGCTGATCATCAACGACAAGTACGGTGAATGGGCGGCGGACGGTGTGCGGCGTGGTCACGGCTCTAGGGTATCGCTTCCAGATTTGCTTCCGGCAGTGCCTTCCGAATGGCCTTCCACGGGCGGCTTCGATTCACGCTG
>JBEIJG010000522.1:0-2234 GCA_040380385.1 Phycisphaeraceae bacterium
CGAAAACCGCTCGTTCCTCGCCGCAATCCCAAGGAGCCATTCTCGTCACTGGCGCGGGCGGCGAAATGGGTCACGCGCTCCTGGATGCACTCTCGAAGCGCTACCACGGCACGCGTGAAGTCGTCGCCATGGACTTGCGCGAGCTTCCGGCGGAGCGAGCGGCGCATGCAAGTGCGACGTACGCGGGCGACGTCAGCGACCCAACCGTTGCAGAAGCGATCGCACTCAAGCATGACATCTCTGAAGTATGGCATCTCGCAGCGTTGCTCTCGACGCGCGGCGAGAAGAGCCCAGAACTCGCGCTCAAGGTCAACGTGATGGGGAGCGCGAACATGCTGAAACTCGCGGCGGAAAGTGCTTCGCGCCGCGGAACAGCCGTCAAGTTCATGTTCCCCTCAACGATCGCGATCTACGGCGTGCCAACGCTCGACGCGAAGCGCGCGGCAGGTCGCGTCTCTGAAGATCGTTGCCTCGAGCCGATCACGATGTACGGCGTCAACAAGCGCGCCGTCGAAGAGATGGGCCGTTACTACGCGCGCCACTACCGACTGCTCGCGAGCGATCGCCTCGACTGCACGGTCGATTTCCGTTCGATCCGCTTCCCGGGAATCATCTCAGCCGACACCGTGCCGACTGGCGGAACGAGCGACTACGGCCCCGAAATGCTGCATGCGGCCGCGCAAGGCAAGCCATACGCGTGCTTTGTTCGTCCCGATGCGCGCATTCCGTTCATGACGATGCCGGATGCGGTGCGTTCGCTGATGGAGCTCGCCGAAGCGCCGCGCGAGAAACTCTCGCGCCTCGTCTACAACGTGGGCGCCTTCGCACCAAGCGCCGCCGAGATCGCCGCGAAGGTGAAGGAGTTCTTTCCAAACGCCGAGACGACCTATGCGCCAACTGTCGAACGTCAACGCATCGTCGATTCGTGGCCGGAGGACGTCGATGACTCGGCCGCCCGCCGCGATTGGGGTTGGAAACCGGAGCATGACTTCGACCGCGCGTTCGCCGAGTACATCGTGCCGAAAATCCGCGCGCGATACGGGTGCTGACGCGGAGGAGCGTTCGCGCCTTCGCGATGGGTCCGTCACAGTCGGGGCCGTTTGCGATCGGGTGCTCATCGCTGATTCGTGAGAAGATCGAAGATCGTCGCGTCTGAACTGCATTCGCGCGGCTCTCTCCCGTCATGCCTTCCGATGAACTCTTTCCGACGACGCGTGCAACGTGGCTTCACGAGCGGATTGGTGATGCTGGGCTCACCGAGTTCGAGGCTACCACCGCCCTCCGCGAAGCGCGCGAGCATGTGATGCGCCGCTACTACGAGCCGCTGTCTGCGTATCTATCGGCCACGAGCTACCGCGATGTCGATGCGCCAGCCGCGCTCGTGGCTGGCTTCTTCGTCGATCGACTTGGCGACGATGCGTATCTCGTTGCCTGGAAATCAAGCGGCCTTCCGCTTCGGAAGTGGCTTGTGAACGGGCTTCTCTTCTGGGTGCGCACCGAGGTTCGTCGTCGGAGGCGCACGTTCGAACGAGAGTCGTCGTGGTCTTTGCCAGCGGAGGGGGCGCGATTGGCGGCGGCCGAAGGCGATGGGCCTGACGCGATCTTTGAGAGGGAATGGGCGCGCAGCATCGTCACCGACGCCTGCGAGGTGGTGCAGGAGCGACTTGTTGCAGAAGGCGCCGCGGATCGCTGGCAACTCTTTCGGCGTCATGTGCTTGATGGTTTGAGTTACGACGCGGTCGCGCGCGAGTTGGCGTGCGATGCACGTGAAGTCCGCAACGCCTGCCGCGTCGTACGCGCGCGACTCGAGGCTGCGATCGTCGAACTGCTTCGGGCCGAGGGCGTGCGGGAAAGTGATATCGAAGGCGAGGTTGCGCGGATTGCATCGCACTTCACGGCGCGAGACGAGGCATGAGCGATCCGGTGATACGCGCGCGCGCGATCAGGCTCGACGATGCGGCGCTTCGGCGGATCTTCGCGATGGAGTCGATGCAATCTCCGGGTCGTTCGGTGGATCACCGACCCAAGGGACTCCCCGAGAGCCCGTCTGTCCGCAGATCCGGTGGCCGTGCTGTGGCTGGAGCATCCGTGCGCCATCGTCACTCGGCGAAGTGCGCAGCAGCGGCCTTCTTTGGTGCGGCCGCGATACTTTTAGAAACCGCTGAATTTTCGGCGTCCCGCGGCGGTCTGGTCGGCTCCCTCCACTCTGCGCACGCTGTGCCGCGCGCAGAGGA
>JBEIJG010000523.1:0-2233 GCA_040380385.1 Phycisphaeraceae bacterium
GCCGTCCTTCTCCCACACGACCTTCGCGAGATACTCCAGATTGACTTGGTGGACGATGCCCGTCGCGGGCGGCACCACGGAGAAGTTCGAGAATGCGCCCTGACCCCACTTGAGGAACTCGTAGCGCTCCATGTTGCGCTCGAACTCCTTCTCACCGTTGATGGTGAGCGCGACCTTCGAACCGAACGCATCGACCTGCACCGAGTGGTCGATGACGAGGTCGCACTGGACGAGTGGGTTGACCTTCTTCGGATCACCACCGAGGCGCTTCATCGCCGCGCGCATGGCGGCGAGGTCGACGACGCACGGCACGCCAGTGAAGTCCTGCAGCACAACGCGGCCGGGCCTGAATGGGATTTCGTTCTCGCCGACGTTCTTCGCGTCGTAACTCATGAGCGCCTTCAGGTGCTCCTCGGTCACGACGAAGTCATCGAAGTTGCGCAGGCAGCTCTCGAGCAACACGCGAATCGAGATCGGCAACTTGCGGAAGTCGCCGAATTTCGAGAGCGCGTCGAGGCGGTAGTAGTGCTTTGGTCCGTAAGCGGTTTCAAGCGCGGTGCGCGCGCCGTAGCGATCATTGGTGGTGGTCATGGGTAGTCCTGAACTTTCGGGGCGGCGAGTATAGGGCCGCCGCGACACTCTTCAGGGCTCCGATCCGGCCTGACTCAACCGCGGCATCGCCCATGGGAGGGCGAGAAGTGGCGGGATCCCAACCACGATCGACACGAGAAAGAACCCCTGATAACCAAGTTGTTCGACGAGCAGTCCGCTGGTCGAGGCCACGAGCGAACTCGCGAGATACATGAGTCCGGAGAGGATCGCGTACTGCGCGGCGGCGAGGCGGGGCTCGCAGATCGTCATGAAGTAGGCGACGAATGCGGCGCTGACGAGGCCATTGCAGAGGTTCTCGACGATGACGAGTCCTGCAAAACCGAGAAGCGACGGACGCGGCACGAACAGAGGCTGCGGCGCGACTCCGAAGCCGGGAAGAATGCCCGCCCACGCTGTCTCGCCCCGACCAAACGCCTCGAGCAAGAGGTAGCCCGCGTTTGACGCGATCTGCAGTACCCCAAACACCACAAGCGCACGGAAGAGCCCCCACCGCTTGACGAGAACACCGCCGACCACCGCTCCGAGGATGGTCATGCCGAATCCGAGGAACTGACGGATGGTGCCGATGGCCTCGACGCTGAATCCGAGCTCCTGCCGGAGAAATGGCATCGTCATCCGATTGCCGAGGAGATCCGGCAACCGGAAGAGAAGCGCGACGAAGAGCACAACCGCGATGCGCGGCCCGAAGGCGCGCACGAAGGCAACAAACGGCTCGACCACAGCCTGACGGATCGTCGTTGGACGACCTTGACGCGCGGGTTCCGGCGCGAGTGCTGCGGCCAATACGCCGAGAAGCATTGCAGCGCCACCTGCCGCGACCGCGACGCGCCATCCCAATGCGCGCGCCGCGACGTCGCCTTCGGGGCCGAAGAGGAGTGCGATCCTGCCATGAAACATGAGAATCGCCGCGCCGATCGAAACGAACGCGACTCGGAAGCCGAGTACGTAGGCACTCGCGGCAGGTCCCTCTTCTCCCCCACTTGCCGCATCGGTTCGATGCGCGTCGACGGCGGCATCGAGTGTCGCTGAGAGTGCAGCAATCGCGAACCCAATGACTGCGGCGGGAAGCACCGAGACCGCCGCGCTTTCGGGGCCAATCCAACCGAGGAGCGCAAAGGCGATCGCAAGCAGGATCGAGAAAAGTGCGATCCAACTGCGGCGCGCGCCGAGCCACGCAAAGCCTGGCGCCGCGAAGCGATCAAGAAGCGGCGCCCAAAGCAGCTTCAACCCGTACGGAAGTGTGACGAGCGAGAGCCAGCCAATCTCTTTCGGGCTGAAGCCTACATCGGAGAGCCACGCAGAGAGCGTGTCATTCAGCAACACATTGGGAAGGCCGCTCACGAAGCCGAGCAAACCGATCGAGACGATGAGTCGCGAGCGAGTCGCGGGATCTCGACCTGCGGGTGATGAGCGTCCTTGCTCCATGTGCGCAGCGTAGTGGATCGCAAAAAGCCACGCGCCCCGCCGAAGCTGGGCGCGCGTGTTTCTTCAAACCAAGGTTCTTCAGAGCAGCCCTCGTTCACGCGGTTTCTCAATCCGCGCAACCGACGACTTCGCTTCTCATCACGGCGTGTTGACGATCTTCCAAGGCGCCGGGATGCGACGGACGAGGTTCGAAAGC
>JBEIJG010000524.1:0-2223 GCA_040380385.1 Phycisphaeraceae bacterium
AAGCTCGTTCCGACCACCCACCAGACGGGCCGCTTCGACATTTCCTCGTCGATCGCGCCGCGGAGTTTGCGTTCCGTCACAAACTGCGATCGGAAGAATCCGCGCTGACGACGCGTGTTTTCATCTTCTGCCTCGGCGTCTTCCTCATCACCGATATTCGCGGTGATTGCGAGCGCGCGCGTCACGAGCCCTGCCGTCTCGGTCGTCTTTGGAAGCACCGTCTTCACGCCGTAGAAAATCTGATGCGCGAGTACCCAGTTCGCGTCATCCGCACGCTGATCCTCGAGTGGCTTCCGAAGTCCTTCCTTCGCTTCATCTGTCTGAAGCGACTCGATCTTCGCTTCGATGCCCGCGATTTCGAGTCGACTCGCTGTACGGCCAACGAGCGTGAACTGCTCACCCGAGTGAACGAGGAAGATGAAGATCCAGAAGAGAAGCGTCACGATCACCGATGCAATCGGCGACTTTGTCATCGCGCCAATGACTGCTTGCACCGCGAAGAGGTAACTGAAGAAGACGACCATCAGCGGTACGACCACGAAGATGCCGAGTTCCCACACGCCGCCGCGCAAGCCGAGGACGAGGAACGCGAGCAGCGCAAACACCGTGACTTGGAGCGCCGTGAAGAGGAGCCCCGTTGCGAACTTCGTGAAGAAGAGCCGCCCGCGACCGATGGGTTTCGACAACATCGTGTCGACGCCGCCTGTGTGACAAGGTCGGGGAACATCGACGCGGTCGAGAGCAGCGCGAGGATCGTGGACAACCACGAAAGCCAGAATCCAACGCCGAGCGCGGACAGGATGACTTTGTAGAGTTGGCCGTCAGGGAACGTGCGCGTGTTCACGCCGGGAATGCCGAGTGCGTAGCCGAAGACGCTGATTCCCTTGTCGTCGATGCCGATCGCCGCGACCGCGCCGATCACGAGGCCGTTCAGCGCGAGTGCCACCCAGAAGAGTTTGCGCGCGTTGAGTTCGCGATAGGCCGAGACAAAGATCGCCCACGTTTGCACGATGTAGTCTGCGGCCGAGAGATGTCGGCGATCCAGCGGATGCGCTGCGGATTGCGACTGCGCGCCATGCGTGTTGTTCATCGCGCACCTCCGGCGCGCATCGCGCTGTTCACGTTCGATGCGCCCACCGCTGCCGTGCGGCCGTCGACGTCACGCACCAGCCGCATGAAGAGATCTTCGAGGCTTTCGCGCGTTTCGCGGACGCCGATGATCGCATGACCATCCGAGCGTAAGCGATCGATCAACGACTGCAGTATCGCGAGTTCGTCGGACTTCAAGTCGATCGATCCGCGTGTGCCGTCGATCGTCACAACACCGAACTCGGCGCACCACGCGGGCGCGGCGCCTTCGATCGTAACGCGCCAGGCGCGGCTGTCGTGCGTGAGTTCCGCCATTGTGCCTTGCCGCTCGACTTTTCCTTTGAGCATGATCGCCACGCGATCGCAGACGAGTTCCACTTCGCCGAGCAGATGGCTATTGAGGAAGACCGTGCGACCTTCCGCGCGCATGCGCAGCAGCACGTCGCGGATCTCGCGGCGGCCCACCGGATCGACGCCGTCGGTTGGCTCGTCGAGGATGACGAGCTCAGGGTCGTTCACCAGCGCTGCCGCGAGGCCTGTGCGCTGCTGCATGCCTTTCGAGTAGGTCCCGACGCGTCGATCGCCCCACGCGCCCATGCCGACGACATCGAGAAGCTCAGACGTGCGGCGCTTGCGATCCGCGCGGCGCATGAGGCTCATCGCTCCGAAGAACTCGACGCATTGCCGACCCGTGAGATACGCGGGGAAACGGTGGTGCTCGGGGAGATAGCCGACGCGCGCGAGCGTCGGACGATGGCCGATCGGCATGCCGAGAATCGTGCCATGCGCCGTGGTCGGGCGCACAATCGTCGTCATGATCTTGACGAGCGTCGACTTGCCCGCGCCGTTTGGGCCGAGAAGTCCGAAGATCTCGCCGCGCGGAACGCGCATCGCGACCCCTTGCAGTGCGTGCACGCGGCCCGCATACATCTTGGTGACATCGACGAGGTCGATGGCGGTTGAATTGTCTGAAGCGTGGGTTCGTGCGTCCGCAACCATGGCGCGCAGTGTAGACCGCGCGTGCGCTCGCCACGGGCGACCAACGTGGTGAAGTCTCGCGGCTTGAACTTGTGCGGGTGAAGCGCGTGCAGATCAAGCCCGTGTAGTGCAAACCCGTGTAGTGCAAACCCGTGT
>JBEIJG010000525.1:0-2206 GCA_040380385.1 Phycisphaeraceae bacterium
GCCAAAGGACGCCGCCGCTAACTTTGAGCGCTCGAAACCTGCTTCGCAACTTGCTCGCTCTGGCGAGATCCTCGCCAGAGCGAGCGAGAGCGGGCACCTGAAGCGAAGCTTCAGCAGCCCGCCAGTCGCGAGCGCTCAATCACGCCCGCGCATCGCTGGAGTCATCACGCAGCGAAATCCAAGATGCTCCATCGCGGAATCGGGCGTCGATGCCATCCGCGCGCTCGGGCGGTAGCTCGCGCAGTAACTGTCGTTACACAAGAAACTGCCACCGCGATGGACGCGCGAGACCGGTGCATGCGGATTTCGTGGATCACGCGTTTTCTTCGGGCCGGTTGGGTTCGTGATGATGTTGTCCGCGCCCGCTACCGCCACACGCTCGGCATACGCGCGGTCGCTGTAGAGATCGAGACACCATTCCCACACGTTGCCCGCGACTTGATAGAGCCCGTATCCGTTCGGCGGGTACGTGCGCACAGGAGACGTCTTCACGAATCCGTCGAAGGCAAGATTCCGCCACGGAAAATCTCCCTGCCAGATGTTGCAACGCCACGGCTTTCCCGCGCCTGGATCGACGGGCTCATCGCCCCACGCATTGACACGACCATCGAGCCCGCCGCGCGCCGCAAACTCCCATTCAGCCTCGGTGGGCAGGCGTTTCCCGGCCCACTTGCAGTAGGCGATCGCATCATCGAACGCGATGTGAACCACGGGGTGTTCGTCCTTCCCCTCAATGGAACTCTCGGGCCCCTGCGGATGCTTCCAACATGCGCCCGGTGTCCAACGCCACCATTGCACGTATTCGCGCTGATCGACGGGCCCGTCGGTCTGATGAAACACGAGCGAACCCGGCAGCAGCATCTCGTCGGGCGGCTTCGGTGTGCCTTCAGGCACTTGCTTCTTCAACTCTTCCCAATCAACCGGGCGCTCTGCGATCGTTTTGTAGCCCGTTGCCTCGACGAACTTGCGGAAT
This sequence comes from Phycisphaeraceae bacterium, assembly GCA_040380385.1. Classification (GTDB taxonomy): domain Bacteria; phylum Planctomycetota; class Phycisphaerae; order Phycisphaerales; family SM1A02; genus QWPT01. The sequence continues at coordinate 974 of JBEIJG010000525.1, forward strand.
GCCGCGTTGGTGACCTCGGTCGTATCCATCCAGAAGCCGTCGACGCGCACCCGGTGCACGGGGCTTTCGTCGGGGCGAGCGAGCGGATCGATCGAGCCCATCGAAAACTCACCGCCCGGAATCCACACCATGCCTGGCGGCGGAGACAACTTCGTCGGTTCGCTGGCCGTGACGCTGCTTTCAGGAGGTGGGCTGACGCTCGACCTCTCCGACTTCTCGGTCGAAACGGCCTGCAAACGCGACGCGGCAGACGTTGTCTGCGTGATATGCGTCGCGATCGATACAACGACGATGAGGGAAATGAACGGGCTCACGGACATCGAGTGTATAGAGAACGCACGGTACGCTCTCCACATGCGGGAATTCTTCCGGAACGCCTTCGCGCTTGATGACGGAAAGCCGTGTGCGCCGTCGCCGGAGCAGCGCGCCATTCTCGAACGCGTCGCCGATGAAATCGCTCGTCGACGCATGACTTCGACTGCGGTCGCGTTCCTTGAAATGTCGCGTCCGTTGCACACGCTCGGGAGCGCCGCCGTGCACTTCATGACGCCGATTGCGTCGAGCCTCGCGAATCCCATTGCGCTCAAGCATTTCGCGGAGTTCTTGGAGAAGCCAGGTTCGGTGGATGTTCTCGCGAACATGCTCGAGGAGGCTGAAAAGCGGCTTGATCGAGGTTGCTGCGAAGGCGATGCGGGGGCGGAAGCAGACGTCGCGGGCGACGCCGCCGCAGACAACCACCCGCGCAGCGATGGAGCGAGTTCCTCAAAGTAAAGCGCGCATGATGCGCCGCAACACACAGTCGTCGTGCGTCCATTACCCTTCGCAATCCGTGCTTTCACTTCGCGACATCCACCGCCGCTTCGGCCACACGATCGCTGTCGACGGCCTCACACTTGAGGTCCGCGCGGGCGAAGTGTTCGGGCTGCTCGGCCCGAACGGCGCAGGCAAATCAACGACGATCGCGATCGCGACGGGCTTACTCGCACCCGATGCAGGCGCGGTGGATCTGCTCGGTCTTGGCTCACCAGCCAATCCAAAAGTGCGCATGCACCTTGGCCTCGCACCGCAAGAGATCACGCTCTACGCCGAACTCACCGCGCGCGAGAATTTGCGCTTCTTCGCCGATCTCTACGGCGTTTCAAATGCGCGCGCGCGCGTCGATGATTTACTCGCGCTCGTCGAACTTGATGCGCGCGCGACCGATCGCGTCGCAACCTTCTCGGGCGGCATGAA
>JBEIJG010000526.1:0-2206 GCA_040380385.1 Phycisphaeraceae bacterium
CACGCTTTCGCCGCGGCGTCACCGCCCTGATTTGTCGCGGCAAGCACCGCAAAGCCCTTCTCGGGCGCGAGCCACGCAACGCAGTACCAGAGCGAGTTTGACCCCGCGTGCATGAGTACCGCGCCGCCCCACGTGCGCTCCGCCGTCTTCCAGCCGAGCGCTTCGAATGGCTCCTCTGCGTTCTTTCGATGCAACGTCGCGAGTTCGCGTGCTGCGCCCGCGAGTGGCTTCGGCGGCTCGGCGCCAAGATGAAACGCGACGAACTTCGACCACTCGCCTAGTGGCATCGCGAGCGTCCCTGCCGGCGCGATCGCGTTGGGATTGTCAATGTCGCGCACAACGCCCGTCTCGGTGTGGCCTTTCGGTGAAGCGGGTTCCGTGCGCGTCGGTGGTCCGAAGCATGCGCGCTCGATCCCGAGCGGTTGCAGCACGCGATCGTTGAGCAGCGTTTCGTAGGCGATTGGATTGTGTGGCCGACCATCGGCGTCGACCGCACCGCGCGCAGCGGCGACTTCCAACATCCGCCCGGCGATCGCGTAGCCTTGATTCGAATAGACGAACTTTCCGCGCGCGGTCGGTATCTCCGCGAGAAGTCCGCGCACAAACGCCGCGCGACACTCGATCGCGGGCTCTGTGCAGGCGAACGCCGCGGTCCAAAGCGGAACCGGCGGGTTGGCTGGCGCACCGCCCCAGTGCCGAAGCAACTCTTCGATCGTGACTGTGCGCCACGCTTCCAGCATGTTCGGCGCATCCCTCCCAAGAACCTCGAGAATCGTCGAATCCCATCGAATCTTGCCGTCGGCCACGAGCGCTGCCGCGAGCGTTGCGGTGAACGCCTTCGTACATGATCCGAGATGCATGCGGTCATCGACGGTGATCGCCGCATCTTCGGTCGCCGCTCGAGCACCCGCAGCCGCGAGGACTGGCGAACCATCGCGCGGCACGACCGCGAGAACGAGCCCCGGAAGTTTCGCGTCGGCGCGCCCCTTGGTTGCGATCGCCGCGATGGCGGCTTGATCGACGGTGCGCGGGCGGCGCGGCTCCGTCGGTCGGATCGGCGCTGGAGTCGTCGGCGGCGGCGGCGATGGTGAGACCTGCGACAGCCACAGCGTTCCGACGAGCAAGCACAAGCAATCGGTCATGGTGCGCAGCGTATGCTGCGACCGTGCCGGCAGAAGAACGACCACCGCTTTCGATGAAACCCTCCGCGCGCGATCGCGCAGCTGGTGTCGTGCGTGTGGGCGAGCGGACGCTCCTGCGGTTTGCGCACGAAGCCGATGGCACCGCGTTCATGGCGATGCTCTCGCGTTCGCGCGAACACTTGGCGCCGTGGATGCCGCGGACCGCGCGCGGCAGCGAACCGTCGTTTGGGCGTCGATTTGCGCGCATGCTGCGCCCAGAGTGCGAAGCGCATGGTCGGCTGCGACTCCTCGTCTGCGCGCGCGACGATGGTCGCATCGTCGGCGTCGCGAGCCTCGGCGGCATCAGCGAGTGGCCGAGTCTTGATTGCCACCTCGGCTACTGGCTTGCCGCGGGCGAACCAGGCAAAGGCCTGATGCGCGATGCGGTATCCGCGCTGGTCGATCACGCGTTTGAAGATCGCGGGCTCCATCGTGTCGCCGCGAACATCATCCCGCACAACAATCGCTCGATCGCGCTTGTGCGCGCGCTTGGGTTCACGCGCGAAGGCGTCTTGCGTGGGTTGATCGAAATCGACGGCGCGTGGCGCGATCACGAGTGCTGGTCGGTCCTTTCGACCGAATGGCGCGAGGGCACGCTCGACCGCAGCCGCGATGCCGAGGCGAAACGCCGAGGATCGAGTCGGTCGAGTACTTCGCGTAAGGCCGACGCGCCGCGCGCGCGCATTCGACGGGGATAACCGGTCTACGCGGAATACGCGGCCTGATCCGTTGGGCGGAATAACTTTGACACCGGCCGCGAATTCTGTGCGTCGTGTGCATTCCTTCGCGTGCTCGTCACCCTCACTCATGCGTCGCTTGCGGTCGACCGATCTTTGCTCTACCCTTTGCGACCCGCCGCGGGCTGTTCGCGCGGGAGACACCACAACGGGCCTGTAGCTCAATTGGGAGAGCGCTTCCATGGCATGGAAGAGGTCGTCGGTTCGAGCCCGATCAGGTCCACCTTCGAGAACGCCGCAAGTTTCGTGCTTGCGGCGTTGTCGTTCGGGCGACCACGGGCTTTGCCA
>JBEIJG010000527.1:0-2192 GCA_040380385.1 Phycisphaeraceae bacterium
ACTGCTCGTGACCGTACCGAAGCCGTCGACCAATTGCGCCGCGCACAAGACTCGCTCGACAACGCGCGCAAGAATCTACAGGTCGCCATTCTTCGTTATCTCAACACCACAGGCCAAATGCGTATCTCGCCGGATGGACGTCTCATCCCACCGACTGGCATGGATGTCGGTGAAGAGATGGGGCCTGGCATCATCGATACAAGCCCGTAACAACGAATACGGAAAACGAACGTGCATGACCGCAAACGTCGCGCTCGTTCCCACTCAGTTGACTTCTCGAGTTCATACTCATGCGTAACGGAACCACCATCTCTCTCGCCCGCGCCGCTTCGCTCGCGCTCGTTGTCTTCGCATGCGGACTTCCCGTTGGTTGCGGCGGTTCAGCGCCAACCGAGCAATCCACGATCGGCGCGCGTGACTTGCACACCGTCGAAAGAGCGTCGTTCGACATGGTGCTTCCGGTAAGCGGAGAACTCGCCGCGCAGCAACAGGTGGAGATTCGCAACAAGCTCGAGTCGCGCGCGGTGATCACCGAGATCGTTACGGAAGGTACGCGCGTCTCGAAGGGCGATGTTGTGGTGCGTCTCGCGCAAGAAGAGTTGATCGACAAGATCAAGGATGCGCGCGACAAGGTGAACAGCGCGCAAAGTGCGGAAATCGCGGCAAAACAAGCGCTCGCCATCAAGCAAGGCGAGAAGCAAAGTGAACTCGACAAGGCCGACGTCACCGTGCGCATCGCGGAGCTCGCACTCCAAGGTTGGCAAGAAGGCGAAGTCGTCAACAAGCGACAGCAACTCGCGCTTGCGAAGGAAACCGCGATCATCAACTTCGATCGTCTCAAGGGCCGCTTCGAAGAGAGCGAAAAACTCGTCGCGCAGCGCTACATCGCGAAGGATGAGTTTGAGAAAGATCGCATCGCGATGATCGAGGCCGAAGCGAAAGTGAAGCAGGCGGATCTCGATCTTGAGGTCTACGAGAAGTACACCTTCTTCCAAGATGAAGCGAAGAAGAAGTCGGATCTTGAGCAAGCACGTGCCGAGCGTTCGCGCGTTGAGGAGAAGTTCAATGCGGAACTCGTGAAGGCGAAGTCGGATCTCGAAAGCGCGGAGTTCCAACTCACGAGCGCGAAAGACCGTTTGGCGAATCTCGAGTTGCAGCTCGGTTACACCACGATTGCGGCGCCCATCGACGGCCTCGTGGTGTATGCGACGAGCATCGACAGTTCGAACGGCGGCCGCGGTGGCGGCGACGCGCAGCCTCCGCAAGTGGGCACTGAACTTCGTCCGAATGAACTCATCATTCTCTTGCCGGATACGTCGCGCATGGTCGCGAATCTCAAGGTGAGCGAAGCGTTGTCGGGCCGCATCAAGCCCGCGCAGACAGTCACGGTGTATAGCGATGCGTTGCCAAACCAACCTGTTGGTGGAAGCGTCACGACGGTGAGTGTGCTCGCGGCAAGTGGTGGTTGGCGCGATCCGAATCGCCGTGAATACACGGTGAAAACTGCACTCGAAGCAGATCCATCGATGGGGCTCAAGCCCGCGATGCGATGCAAGGCGGAGATTCTCCTCGGCCGCGTTGAGGATGCGATCAACGTTCCTGTGCAAGCGATCTTCCGTCAGGGACCGGTCGCGTTCGTCTACGTGCAAGACGGAACAGGATTCGCACAGCGACAGATCGAACTCGGTCGCTCGAGTGAGCTCCTCATCGAAGTGAAGAAGGGCATCGAAGCGGGCGACAAGGTGCTCCTGCGCGAACCGAAGGCCTTTGAAATCACATCGAAACTCGACCCAAGCGTCTTTGAGATGGCGAATGCGACTGCGCCGGGCGCAGGCGGCGGACGTCCTCCGATGGGCCGCGGCATGAACGCAAGTCCGGCAGAGGGCGGAGCCAGCGCGGGTGCCGGGCCGCGCGGCGGTGCTGGCAGCGGCGCTGGAAGGCCACCGGCAGGTGCTGGCGGGCCTAGTGCTGGCGGGCGCCCAACAAGCGGCGAGCGCGCGGCAAACCCAAGCACAGGCAGCTGAACGTACGCGGCGCGGGGCTGCGCAGACTCACTGCGCGATCGCACGGAGTAACGCGGGAAACTCGAGAAGCGTGTCGACGATCACTTCGGGTGCCGGGTCGAGTTCTTCGACCGGTCGCCCGTGGTTGTATCCGCCTCGCACCACGATGCTTGGAATCGACGCAGCGCG
>JBEIJG010000528.1:0-2189 GCA_040380385.1 Phycisphaeraceae bacterium
GAGCCCCGGCATCGTTTTGATGAGCGTTCCCGCGACGTGTTCGCCGAGCGGAAAAGGGTAATCGCTGCCAAGCGCGAGTCGATCAGCGCCGACGGCGTTGATCAAGAATCGCAGCGCGGCCTCGTCGTGCACAAGCGTGTCGAAGTAGAAGCGCCGCAACTGCGCGCGCGGACTCACGGCGCAATCGACCGCGCAAAGATCGGGCCGCTCGCGGAAACCATGCTCAATGCGGCCGATCGTAAACGCGAGGCTTCCGCCACCGTGGGCGAGACAAACCTTGAGCGAAGGCAGCCGCTCAAGCACGCCTCCCATCATGAGTGAGCATGCGGCGCGCGCGGTTTCCGCAGGCATGCCGACAAGCCACGGCAACCAGTACTTCGGCGTCGAGGCTTGGCCGAGCATGTTCCACGGATGAATGAAGACGGCGGCGCCACGACGGGCACAGTGCTCGAAGAACGGAAAGAGCCGCGCGTCGTCGAGGTTGAGTTCCTGCGCAACGCCGTCGCGGACGACGTTGATGTTCGAACCGATTTCGACACCCGCAAGTCCGAGTTCGTCGAGCGCACGATCGAGCTCGCGGCAGGCGAGGTTCGTGTCTTGCAGCGGCACGGTTGCGAGGCCGCGGAAGCGCGTTGGATGCGCCCGCACGGTTTCCGCGATGTGGTCGTTCAAGTGCTGCGCGAGTTCAAGCGCGGCGTCGACGGGCTGGTGATACGAGAACATCACCGGCACGGTCGAAAGCACCTGAACATCCACCGCGTGCGCATCCATCTCCTCGATGCGGACGCGCGGATCAAAGCAGTTCGCCTCGATATCTCGAAAGTGCCGCCCGTCGATCGTGAGCCGTGCGCACATGCAGCCTGAGCGCGCTTCGCCGAAATGCTCGATCGCAAGCCAGCCGCGAGTTTCAGCCTTTCGCGCAAGATCGGGCCACGATCGCGGCAAGATGTGCGTGTGCAGGTCGATGGTGCGCATCTGCGCAGCGTAGCCCAAGCCATTTGAAACGACATCTGGAGCTGGTGGCATCCGCGAGGAGCCGCTCGTGCCCTGCGCGTTGGGCGATTGCGTGGGTTGAGCTCGCGGGTTTCGACGAGCGAACGAACGCGAACCACTGTTTGCCCCATCAAATCCCACCCGTGCAGCAAATGTCGCCAGAGGTACACTCCGCGCCCCAGCCGTGTCGCACGCTCGCGGACAGCATCTTTCAACCAAGGCCTACGCGGCCCTCGCCATCGGCGCCATTGGCGTCGTCTTCGGCGACATCGGTACGAGCCCGCTGTACGCGCTGAAAGAAGCATTTATCCATCTCGGTGCCCATGACCGAGTGATCGACGAGCAACTCGTACGCGGGATGCTCTCGCTCATGTTCTGGCTGCTCATCTTTGTGGTGAACGTGAAGTACATCTTCACGATCATGCGAGCGTCGAACCGCGGGGAAGGCGGCATCTTTGCGCTGCTTTCGTTGATCCCGCGCGGACTTTCCGCGCAGGCCCGCCGAGGCCGTTTCTTGATGTCGATGTTGGCCCTGCTTGGCGCGGGGCTTCTCTTTGGCGACGGCATCATTACGCCGTCGATCTCGATGCTCTCGGCGGTGGAAGGCATCGCGGTCTTCAATCCCAACCTGCAGAGCGCGGTTGTTCCCACGGTCATCGTGCTGCTCGTGGTGCTTTTCTACTTTCAGCAGTTTGGCACGGCGAAAATCGGTGTCGTGTTCGGACCTGTCATGGTGGCGTGGTTCCTCATGCTCGCGGTCTTTGGTGTCGGCGGGATCCTCAAGATGCCGTCGGTGCTTGCGTCGGTGAACCCGATGTACGCGTGGGAGATCATCCGTCACAACCCGGTAGAAGTCTTCGTACTTCTTGGCGCACTTGTGCTTGTCGTGACGGGCGCCGAAGCGCTGTATGCCGACATGGGTCACTTCGGCGTTGGGCCGATTCGAGCCGGTTGGTATCTCCTCGTTTGCCCGGCGCTTGCGCTGAACTACTTCGGCCAGGGAGCCGCGGTCCTCGTCGGCATCGAGCAAGGGACGCTTGACCCAACGAAGGCAGAAACGTTCAATCCGTTCTATGAGCTCGTGCCAGAGCCGCTCTTGATCCCCGCGGTGATCATGTCGACCGCCGCGACAATCATCGCGAGCCAAGCGCTCATCTCCGGAGTGTTTTCGATGGTGCGACAGGCGATTCGGCTCA
>JBEIJG010000529.1:0-2179 GCA_040380385.1 Phycisphaeraceae bacterium
GCCCGCGACGGACCAAGTCGAAGATTGGACTGCCGAATCATGCCCGCAGGATAACGAAATGGCCGCAATCTCAAGCCTCCGACCGTGCTCACCTCACGCGCGCGCCTCAAAAATCGCGAGGCGCCCACAATTTGATTGGTTTGCGCGCGCCGATCGGTTTGAATCTAGGTCCCAACATGATCCGAAACGTGGCCTTGGTCGCGTTTCCAAAGCGATCCCCAACCTGATCGAGAAAACCATGCGAACCACCCACCTTCTCTCGGCCACCGTCTCGCTTGCTGCCCTCTTCGGCGTTGTCTCGAGCGCGTTCGCGACCAAGCACACCATCACACAATCCGGGCTTGCGTTTAGCCCTTCCACACTCACCGTTGCACCCGGTGACACGGTTCGCTTCGTGCGTACGGGCGGTAGCCACACGGTCACCAGTGGCGCGAATTGCACCGCGAGCGGGCTCTTCAACGCGCCTTTGAACGCAACCAGCACGAGCTTCACGTGGACGGTTCCGTCATCGGTCGCTGGTACGACCGTTTCCTACTACTGCATTCCGCACTGCGGAGGCGGCATGCGAGGCACGATCACCGTGGTTGCTCCACCGCCATCGCCCGACATCGACGGCGACGGCGCCGTGAATGCCGCTGATCTGGCTGCGGTCCTTGGCAACTGGGGTGGCGCCGGCGCGACGGACCTCGATCAAGATGGATCAACGGGCGCATCCGATCTGGCAATTGTCCTTGCAGCATGGACCGGTTGACACGAACATCCGAGCAGCGCCGCGGCGGAATCGCTGTGCATTGGTTCCGCTTCATCGCGCTGACAAGTTTGTTCTGCGTGTTGGGTTGCTCCGCAGACTCCCGAACAACATCTGTTTCGCCGACAACGAACACCGATTCCTCAGTACACGCAGCCGTTGATTCGGGCGCGACTGAGAGCGAAGTCTTCAAAACCATCACGAGCGCCTCTGCGGTGGATCCATCACCGCAAAACCTCTTCGATGGCACCGCGGTTCGCGTGCTCGCGGGTCCGCAGGGGCAGTTGGTCGCACTCGTTTTCGTTTCGACCGAGTGCCCCATCGCGAATGCCATGTTGCCTGATCTTGTTGAAATCGCGAAGCACGCTTCCGAACGTGGGGTTGCGTTTCATCTTGTGTATCCATCGACTTGGCAGACGCGCGAAGATCTCCTCGCGCATGCGCGTGAATTCGGTCTAGCGACTGCGACGAATGCGCGGAACATGCTCCTCGCCGATCCGTCGCACACGCTCGTCCATCTTGCTGGTGTCACGGTCGTTCCAGAAGCGGCGATCTTTCGATGCGATGGACGCGGCGGCGGCGAACTCGTCTACCGCGGCCGCGTGAACGACCTCTACGTCGGCATCGGTCGCAGACGACCTTCGATTTCGTCGCACGATCTCCGTGATGCGATCGATGCATGCCTTGCGGGCCAACCACTCGCGCAACCGTTTCCAAAGGCGGTCGGATGCTTCATCGAATCTTCCCGCTGAAGTTCTCGATCGCGCGTGCGAGAGCCGAGATCTGTAGAGCTCGTCGATTTTCAGTCGTGAGTTTTTCGGTCACGAGTTTTTCAACCACGAGTTCTGCAGCGCCACCGCCGAACGAACTGCCTACTCCAACTGCGGCAGACATCGCAGACATTTTCGCCGCTCGATGTCTCTCCTGCCACGACTCCGATGGCCCAGCACCGATTCGATTCGACAATACCGCCTCGATCCTTCGGCATCGCGCACTCATGCGCGCGCTCGTCGAAGATCGTTCCATGCCGCCGGCATCTGCGGAAAGTACGCTCGCGCTGATCGATTCCGCACACACTGGATGCGGCGCACTCTCCGAAGACGAGCGCACGGCGCTTCTCAACGCGCTGCAATCTGAAGCGTCAGTCAAGGCTGCATTCCCTGAAATCGCGTCGGCATCCGCGACGCCGAAAGTCGCCTCGCCGTCCGCGGGTCGCGTGATCGCGCGAGGAACGTGGAGTGTTCCTGCGCGCGGCGGTATGGGCATTCGCTCCTTCTACGCGCCGCTCGATCACCAGGCGCCGATCCGTCTTCGCGGCTGGCGCATGATTCCGTCTGAAAATCCTGCGCGATCGCCCATTCGTTACGTTTCGTTGGCTGCGGATCCCGCACGTATATCGCGCATCCTCGATGAGAACGGAACAGGCGCAGA
>JBEIJG010000530.1:0-2175 GCA_040380385.1 Phycisphaeraceae bacterium
GCCTTCGCATCGCTCGAAGAAACCATCGAAGCGTGCGTGCATGCGAACGGAGTCCTCGATGTCGCGCTGCCGCCACAGGCGATTGCGTCGACGTTTGAACGCATCCCTGCCGGCGCGACGGTCTTACTTCAGACGCCGTTTGGTCGCACGCTTGAAGAGGCGACTGCGTTGCGTGCGTTGCTTGCCTCGCGGGGTATTCGCGGCGCTGTGAATTTCCAGTTGCGGCACGCGCCCGTCATCTGCGCGTTGCGCCAGTTGCTCGCTACGGGCGCGATCGGCGAGGTTGTGGATCTAGAAATGCGCGTCGTCTGCCGCATGCCTTGGGAAACCTGGCCGTTTCTCAGAGGGATGCCGAGGATGGAAATCCTCATGCATTCGATTCACTACCTCGACCTCTGCCGGGCGCTGCTTGGCGAGCCGTCGCGCGTGTGGTCGTGGGCTGCGCCGCATCCAGCGGCGCCCGAGATCGCCGATGCACGCAGCACGACGATTCTCGCCTTTGAGTCTGGAGGCACGGCTCAGCGCGCCGTCGTCACGACCTACCACCACCATGCAGCGGCCGAAGGCCACGATGCTTCGCATCTGCGCGTCGAGGGAACGCGCGGCACGGCGGTCGCACGGCTCGGCGTGAACCTCGACTATCCGCGCGGACGGACTGACACACTTGCGTGGAGTGCGAACGGTGGTGCGTGGCGTGAGGAACCAGTCGCTGGAAATTGGTTCCCACACGCGTTCGCTGGATCGATGGGCGCACTTCTTGAAGCGACGAGCGCGGGACACGATCCGGCCGAGAGCAACTTCGACGACGCATGGCGCACCATGGCGCTTGTCGAGACGTGTTACAAGAGCGCTTCAGGCGGCGAACGCGTGCCTGAACTTCCAGAGTGAACGCCGATGCAATTCCCCACCATCACTGATTTCGAGATCGTCGACCTCCGCTTCCCCACGAGCGAAGAAGCGCATGGATCGGACGCCGTACATGTCGATCCCGATTACTCCGCGGCGTACGTGGTGCTGAAGACCAACGGCACGCACGCCGGTCACGGTCTTACCTTCACGATCGGCCGCGGCAACGAAATCGTCTGTCAAGCGATTCGCTCGATGATGCCGTTTGTTGTTGGGAAGTCGCTCGCGGAAATCCAGCGCGACCGACGCGCGTTCTGGCGTTCACTCGCGCAGGACTCGCAGTTCCGCTGGCTTGGACCTGAGAAGGGCGTGATGGCGCTTGCGGTCGCCGCGATCGTGAACGCCGTCTGGGACCTCGAGGCGCGCGTCGCTGGCAAACCGCTCTGGCGGCTGCTCGCCGACATGCCTGCGGAAGAACTCGTCGCCGCGATCGACTTTCACGGGATTCGCGACGCGGTCGACGAAGATGCATGCCTCGCCATGCTGCGCGCGAATGATGCGACGCGCGCCGAGCGCATCGCGCGCGTCGAACGCGAAGGCTTCCCCGCGTACACGACGAGTTGCGGTTGGATCGGCTACTCCGACGACACCGTGCGCGCACGCTGCCGCGAAGGAATCCGCGACGGTTTCACGCACTTCAAAATGAAGATCGGTCAATCGATCGAGGACGATGTGCGGCGGGCGCGCATCATCCGTGAGGAAATCGGCCCCGACCGCGTGCTCATGGTCGATGCGAACCAGCGCTTCGATGTGCAGCAGGCGATTGACTGGATCAAGCCGCTCGCGCCGTTCAACATCTGGTGGTTTGAAGAGCCGATTTCGCCAGACGATGTGCTTGGTCACGCCGAGATCGCACGTGCGATTCAACCGATCAAGGTCGCGACCGGCGAACAGTGCCAGAACCGCGTGATGTTCAAGCAGTTTCTTGCGTCGGGCGGCATGCAGATCTGCCAGCTCGATTCCTGCCGCGTGGGCGGCGTGAATGACAACCTCGCGATCATGGCGCTTGCGCGGCGTTTCGGCGTACCCGTCTGTCCGCATGCAGGCGGCGTTGGGCTGTGCGAGTTCGTCGCGCACTTGATTCTCGTCGACTACATCCGCTTCAACCCGACGATGGACGGCCGCGTGTGCGAATTCGTCGATCACCTGCACGAGCACTTCGTGGATGCGTGCATCGTGAAGGGCGGGCGGTATCTCGCGCCGCAATTGCCGGGATATTCGGGCGAAGTGAAGCGCGCATCGATCGATGCGTTCCGCTTCCCCGATGGA
>JBEIJG010000531.1:0-2166 GCA_040380385.1 Phycisphaeraceae bacterium
TCTGGGCGGCGACCTCCGAGGCTGACATGTTCGAGGTCGAAATGTCCGAGGTTGAAATGTCCGAGGTTGACATGTCCGAGTTCGACATGTCTGAGGTCGAAATGTCCGCGGCCGACACGTCCTGCGCGGCCGCGTTCTGTTCAATAGATGCCGTATCGCCGCTCGCCTCACGCCCGCATGGCGCAGTGTCGCCATGCGAATCGTCGCGAGCAGAGTCGTCGCGTACGACAACTGCAGCGGCATGAGCCTTCGAAGCTCCCGCATGCACTCCTTTCCCAAGTTGTGTGGTGAACATCTACCCCCCAATACATGCAGATACCAGCGATGCCTGCAGGTCATGCATCCGCATGCCGGTTCATGCAGCTCTTGCCACTGTTCCACCTCGACTTGTTGTCAAACCCCTGCAAGCAGCCCTCGCACGAGACCTCCGCACGTCATCCCTGCACACGATCCCTGCACACGATTCCTCACACGCGACCCCCGCACGCCATCCCTGCACGCGACCCCTGCATACTTGTCGTTCCACGTATACATACCCCGCGCAGTCACACATGATGCATGCAGAACTCACGCCCGCCGCTCCGTTCATCTGTCGGTCGTCGCCGTTGAACGACGATCGCGTGCCGCCAAACTACAAAGCGAAAGCGGCCACACGCCAAAGTGTGGCACTTTTTCCACGCAGAAATTTCGACGAAAGATTTTTCTGAGATGTGCAAGAGATACGTGCGAGTTTGTCGCAGATCACGACCGCGCCCTCTCAGCGGCTTAGTTTGCTCGCTCAGCTCGCTCCTTCAACTCGCACAATCATCGCCCGTGCGACTTCTCACGCAGCGCTTCGAACGTCGCAAGTGCGCGACCAAAATCAATCGCTTCAGCGGCGAGCCCGATGCCTTCTTCGATCGATGGCGCGACACCCGCGACATACAGCGCCGCCGCCGCATTCACGAGCACCATCGCGCGGCGCGCACCACGTTCCTCGCCCGTAAGCACATTCGTGAAAAGCACCGCGGCCTCGTCAAGCGAGTGTGGCGCAAGCGCCGCGGGGTCCGCACGCTCAAGTCCGAGCGCGCGCGGATCAACACTCCACTCGCGCACCTTGCCGTCGCGTACTTCTGCCACACGCGTCGGCACGGCGATCGAAATCTCGTCGAGGCCATCGTCTGAATGCAACACGAGCGCGTGCGTCGCACCAAGTCGCACCAGTGATTCTGCAACAGGTCGCACGAAATGCCCCGCGTACACACCCATGACTTGGCGCCCCGCGCCGGCGGGATTCGTCAACGGACCGAGCAAGTTGAAGAGCGTTGGAACGCCGAGCGCCTTCCGTACCGGCATCACGTGTCGCGCTGCGGGATGGTGATGAATCGCGAACGAGAAGCAGATGCCGATCTCATCGATGCAGCGCGCTTGCGTCGCGGGCGATGCATTGACATCCACGCCGAGTTTTTCCATGACTTCCGCCGACCCGCGACCAGTCCGCGAGCGATTGCCATGTTTCGCAACCTTCGCGCCCGCTGCCGCCGCGACGACTGCGGCCAGTGTCGACACATTGAAGGTCTTCGGTGCGCCGCCGGTTCCTGCCGTATCAACGATGGACTTCGGATCCGTCGAACACGGAACACGCTCCACACGCGCGCGCATGACCGTTGCCGCGCCGACGATTTCATCGACCGTTGGCAAGCGCGTCGCCATCAACGCAAGAAACGCGCCCATTTCCGCGTGATGCGATTCGCCCGACGCGATCTCCTCGAACGCCGCGCGCGACTCAGATTCCGTCAGCGTTCCGCCTTTGAGCAGTTTGCGCAGAAACGGCGTGAGTTCACCCGGACGGGAAGGCTTCGCGAATTCAGCAGGTCCATCGTGCGACATCCCTCTAGCGTAGCGAGAGCGAGCCGATTTCTCGTAGCATCCGCGTATGGCGTGTTCGCTCACTTCGCAGATCCTCGCCGAATCGATCGTGCACACGCTCGATCCGTTTGTCTTTCAGATCAGTCCCGGCGTTGGCCCGCGCTGGTACGGCATGGCGTATCTCGCGGGGTTTGTCGTGGGCTGGCTTGTCCTGCGATGGCTCGCGCGTTCGGGTCGCATTCCACTGTCGCCGCGGCAAGTGGGCGATCTCGTCACCAACGTCATCATCGGTGTCATCGTCGGCGGACGCGTGGGCCA
>JBEIJG010000532.1:0-2164 GCA_040380385.1 Phycisphaeraceae bacterium
AGCGACATCAGTTGGCTTGGGCCGAGTTGATCCGGCTCGACTCGAATGCGCTTGTCCGCGGTGTGCTGGCTTTGCGGAGCGAGCAGGCCGCGCGCGAGGATGGCGTACATCGTCGCGCCGAAGTTGAAGACATCCGTCCGTTCGGTGACCGGCGCGTAGAGGCGCTCTTTCACCTCGCGTGCCTGTTCTGGCGAGATGTATCCAGCCGAGCCCTGAAGACGAACTTTCTGCGTGCCGACATCCACCGCTTGACCAAGGTCGATGACTTTGGTCAAGCGACGATCGGCGTCGTAGAGGATGTTGAGGGGCTTCATATCCGCGTGGACAAAGCCCTTGTCATGCATGTGCTGGAGGCCGTCCGCAACATCAAGGAAAATCTTGATGCACTCCGGCATCGAGGGTCGCGTGCCACGATTGACGTGCTCGCTCAGTGGTGGTGCATCGATCAACTCCATCACGAGGCCGAGTTCATTCGACTTCGTTCGGAAGATCTTGCTCAGCAGTCCTTCGCCCTCAAGCGCGACCAACTTTCGAACGGCCGGATGGTTCAGCGCTTTACCGATGCGCCACTCCGCGCGAAGTTGGTCGAGATACCGCTCTTCCTTCTCGCCTTCCGAGATGACGTGCTTCAACGCATATGCGGTGTGAGACTTCGTGTCTTCCACTTCATACACGCGGCTGTGCGCGCCGTCACCGATGACTCGGCGAACGCGGTATCCGAAGAGTTCCTTCGCGACTTTGCGTTGTGCTGCGGGCGTACTCATCGCGCGCCCCCGGAGCACCGTGGCCCGATCCAAGTCAGCGAATGAACGAAGTCAATGAAACGACGAACCGACATACATAAAACCAAAGGGAGAAACCCGGAAAGGGTCTGGGCGGCACGTGGCCACCGGAAGAAATGAACGCGGAGAATAATCGAAGAGAGACCTGCGCGGGCGTGTGATCTGAGGGGGCTTCGCTACAGAATGGCTGATTCTCGTTGGAATTGCTTTCTTCTTGCGTTTTACGCCTCTTTCACGCCTGATTCACGCTTCGAGAAGCCGCAACCCGTGTCCGTTTATCGACTTCTTGGGCGAAGGTTGTGTAGTGGATAGACAGTATGTGTCTACATACGCATGGCGCGATGACATCAAGCGGTTGACTGCGAATTTGCGCTTCGGCGTGGTTCGTATGCCTGCGTCGCTGACCCACCAAATGACGGCAACGCGTCGTGCAATTCGGCGAGGGACGGGCGATCTTCCGGTTTCGAACGCAGCGCGCGTTTCGCGAGGCGCCCAAAGGCGGCCCCAAGCATGGGTTCGAAGTGATCCAGCGGTTCATCGGGACCAATGAAACGCGCGGCAACAGGTTCGCCTTTCGTTTCGACTTGCGCGGCTTCGAGCGCGATCAGGCCGGTGGTGAGGTTGTATGCGGTGGCGGCGAAGGCAAACGCGTCGCTCGCTCCCGTGACCGGGCGGCCGGCAACCACTTCGCGCGCGACAAACCCCGGCACGACGCGCGAACGTTCAAGCGCCGTACCGTCAGCGACGGCCTGGCCTGTTCCCGCGAGTTTTGCCCGTCCAAGTTCGCTGACGAAGATCGCACGCGGCTTGAGATTGGCGTGGACGAGGCCGTTCTCGTGCATGTATGCGAGCGCGCTCGACACCGCGCGCAGCGTCGGAAGCAGAAGCTCCCGCGGCATCGCCTTCTCTTCAAGTGGTGTTGCGTCAAGGACTTCCATCACGAGCCCCAAGATCGATGCGGTCTCTGCGTTCTCGCCGACACACTCGAGGGAGTGGAGTTTGCGCAGGTGTGGGTGTGAGAGCCGCCCGCAGGTCTTCCACTCCGCGAGCAGCCGGTCATGCGCGCGCAGACTTTGTGACGGCGACGCAATGACGTGCTTCATGGCGAACGTCTCGCCGGTCGTGGGCTGCTCGATGAGGTAGATGCGGCTCCACGCGCCGTCTCCGAGCCAACGGCCGACGCGGTAGCCGAAGGCGTGTCCGGCGAGTGTCACGCGGTGTGCTTCGTAGTCGTTCCGTTCCTCCGGGAGGCGCGGATTGCGGGAACTCCGCTGCGGGATCGCGAGCGGTGCCTCTCGACGTGGCGCGTCCGGCGCGTGCGTATGCGCGCGCTGCTCGGCATCGTTCCATCGGAGGGTGTCGAGGAGTTCTTGGAGTTCTGG
>JBEIJG010000533.1:0-2136 GCA_040380385.1 Phycisphaeraceae bacterium
TCGACGAGGTCATCGCGACGTGAAGGTGATTCGCACCATTGATCATCGCCGCCACTGAGCCTCGCATTCGGCAACGCCACAATCGCGTCGCACGAGAGCGCGATCAACGAGGCTCCGTCCGAAACAGGTCCGATGATGGCGATGGTCAGGCCGCCTGAACGCTTACGATCATTGATGGCGTGAAGGATCGCCTCCGTTTGCGCTGAGCCGATCGATTCTTTGTCGAAGAGGAGCGCAAGCGGGCGATCAACGGGGTGGTCGCGGACCGAGGATTCGATGGTCTCGATGTCGGTCGAGAACGACACCTGCGGTGCAGCGTGCGATGCGCCGCAAAGTATGAGTGCCGCAGCCGATCCAGCCATGGCAGCGAAGGCGAGGCGTGCAGGCGCGCGTATCGTCGGGGTGTGGGCAGATGGGGAGTGAAGGCGAAGTCGGGACGTGCTGAACATGATTCCTCCGGCAGAGTCATGCGACAAATGCCAGAGTTCACGTCCAACATTCTTCACTTCTTCGACCACAGACTTGCGTGCAACGTGTCTGCCCTACGCGCTCGACGATGACCCAAGCCGGCATTCACGCACTTTCAAAGCGCCACTCTCGTGAGGAGAGATCAACGTCGTCCCAAGTTGCGGTTCATGAATCGTCCGGGATCTCGGGCGTTGTGGGTACAGCAAGCGGATCATCCTCTGCGGCAGAGGGCGGCGACGCTTCAGAGCCGGAGCTCTCATCTCCACCAATCGCTTTTCCGGGTTTGCTCGAGGGCTTCAACATCGACTTAGGTGCAACACCGAACCACCGAACGATCTCTGCCTCGTAACCCCAGGGTTGGGGCGATTTAACCTTGATACGTCCGTTCGCGATTGCATCGCGGCTTCCGTCTAGATGTAACTCCCCGCTTTCTCGCTTCGGTATCGAAACGAGCGAGTTCACACCTGTGAATGCCACCTCTCTCACGCGTTTTCCATCTTTGTCGAGTTCGAACAGCCGAAACTCGACATACCACGGATAACGAAGGTCAATTACGGTCGCACGCTGCGGAAGCTCATAGGCGAGGGAGAGTACTCCGCTGCCAGGAGCCGGATCTTTTAGAACACTGATCGCGGCGGGCGCGGACTGCGTTGAGAGATCGATCTCACCGAAGGCAATATCGTGTAGAAATGACGGAGCATCGCTGGCGGCGGCGAAATCGGAGGGGGGCTTCGAACTCGCCGTGATGGAACGCACCGTGCTTCTCGTCGCCTGAAAGTCGTCTCCCGGTGCTGCGAAACCAATCAGTGTTTGTAGTGGCTTGCCTGGTTTGAACCGATCGACGATCGCTCGCTGGCCCTTCCCAAAGGTAAAGACAACCTCGGTCTTCATAATGCCATCCCATGCGCGCATGACCTTCAGCGGAGGCGGTTTTTCGGAGGTCGCTTGGAGGTCTTTCAGAAGTTCCTTGTTCCTCCGAACGCGTTCCTCCGGCGTAGCTTTGCGGTAGGCCAACTTATCTGCTTCGGTGGGAAAGTAGACCCTCATGTTTTCAGTGTTCGCCCCTGCCACCGTTGTCGTCCACATGGGATCAAACGGCAGCGTATAGACCTCGATCACCTCAAGCCATCGTTCTTGAGATTCGAGCGATTCAGAAGGTCTCAATCGAAGAGTTGGGTAGGCGGTCAGCGCCCATTTCAACGAAGCACCGCTCTTCCATGGCGCGAGCGGTGTGAGGCCAATCAGTGCGCAGGTTGCAAGTGCGAACACAGAGTCTTCTCCAAACGATTCAATCGTGACGATCGACGCAATGCGTTTACGTCTGGAGAAGATAATCCATACCCGGTTGCTTGGCGTTTGGAACCGTCACGGTAAGGCGGATCCACCGGTTTCGTTCGCGGCTCAACTACACCGTTTCCTCACGAAAAACCGTTACACCCCCTCGCCTCACCCGCACACGCGGGCGGCGGCGCGCACGGCGTCGCTGGCGCTGAGTGCGCAGCCGTCGGCACCGACGACCTTCCAGAGATCTGGAATCGCGCGGAACGGGCCGCCACCAACGAGGATCGCTGGGCAATCCGTGCCACATTCACGGCGGATCGCGGCAATCGCATCCGCGATCGAACGGACGACGAGGCCCGTGCTCGCGGAGAGGCAAATGAGATCGAA
>JBEIJG010000534.1:0-2128 GCA_040380385.1 Phycisphaeraceae bacterium
AGCGGCTTTGGGCGACGATTCCGCAGGGTGCGCGGCCGAAGGACATGCCGTTTGGCCCCGCGGCATTTGCGGCGAAACACGGAATCGACCCCGTCTAACGTTCCGACTTTCCGAGCGGTTCGCCGATTGGCCTCACGCGCGGTTGCGGTGAAGCGATGGATCGACGGCTGCAGTCATTGCGTCGAGTGCAAGCGTCGGTGTGCCTGTTTGTGCGAGAAACTCGGCGATACGGGCGGCTTGCGCAGGAGGATCTGCGATGAGTTCGGCGTGACGCACCGCGAGGACCGTAAAGTTCGGTCGCGCCGCGAGCCATGCATGCACCTGCGCAAGTTGCTGCGTGTAGATCGCCGCAAGTCGATCGGGTGGCAGTCCACCGCCCGACTTTCCGCTGCGCGCCAACATGGTCGATTGGCTTTTCACAACGTCGCGCACGTCGCGGTCTAGGAACACCACGCGATAGGAGCGGTCGTCCGGAAGCTCGGGGACGAGCATGTGGATCACCTTCACGACCTTGCCGCGCGCTTCGTCGAGCCAAGCCTTCTCGGTGCGCAATGCCTTCACGCGCTCAAACTCGAAGTAGCCGCGCGGGTTGTCGTCGTCGGCAGTTCGGACGCCGTCGGTGAGGGGCGCGATGCCGCCCGCGACGATCATCTGCATCGCCATGCTGGTGCCCGAGCGGGGGAGGCCCGAAACAATGGTGGTGAAGTCGCGCATGAGAGATGATGAATGTACACGGTCGACCGCAACCCTCGTATCTCATGGTCCGCGATACCTTGGACGCATGATTCTTTCGCCCGATGCTCCCGTTGCTCCGCGTACGCTCGAAGTTCCGATCGACTCGATCGAAGGCGCCCGGCTCGCTGCGCCCTTCGCAACACGATTGGAAGTGTGTCACGACCTTTCGACCGAGGGTTGGACGCCCAAGATGGAACTCGTGCGCGCGTGCCGCGAGGTGGTCGAAGGAACGCAAGCAACGATCGTCGCGATGATTCGGCCGGAATATCCTGGCTGTCGGCGCGAACTTGATGTTGCGGCGTTTGCCACGACGCCGAAGTTGCTCGATCTCTCGCTCCGCGAGATCGAAAGCGCCGCGGCCGCGGGTGCGCACTCCGTTGGTGTGTCGTTGCTGACGCCGGATGGCTTCGTCGACATGGAGGCGAACGCGAAGCTCATCGCGCACGCTCGCGATTTTGGGCTGGTCGTCGCATTCCTACGTACGTACGACTTATTGGTGGACCGCGCGCGTGGCATGCGCGATCTCTCGGCGCTTGGCTTCACGCGATTCATTACGGCGGGTGTGCTCGGTTGGGACGCGTCGATCGCCACGCTCGACGAGCGCATCACGGTGGTGAAGCAGGATGTGGAGAACGCCGCACTTGAAGCGAAACGACTCGGACGTGCGCCGATCGAAGTCATTCCGGGTGGTGGAGTTCGCGGCGCAAACGCGCGGCGTTGGCTTGCGATTTCTCCGCACCTTCATGCTTCGTGTCGACGCGACGGCGTCATTGCTCGGGCGGAACTTGAGCATCTGCGTGATGAGATGCGGTAACGTGCGCGCATGATGCGCACACTCCTCGTTGCCGCGATGGCAGTTGTTCACTCAAGTTCCCACGCAGCTCCGCCCGTTGAAGCCGCGAATGAGAGCGAAGAACTCGCGCGCTGGGCGGAGTCGCGCGATGAGCGCATGCAGTGGTGGCGCGATGCCCGCTTCGGGATGTTCGTCCACTGGGGGCTTTACTCGCCAGCGGGTGGCTTCTGGGATGGCAAGCGATACGAGCAGCATTACGCCGAGTGGATTCAGAATTGGGCGTCGGTGCCAAGCGCGGAATACGCGCGTCAAATGAAGCCGCTCTTCCAGCCGGATGTTGGTTTTTCCGAGAAATGGGCAGATCTCGCGAAGGAAGCGGGGATGCGATACGCCGTGATGACTTCAAAGCATCACGATGGATTTACGCTCTTCAATTCGACGCAGCCGTACTCGCGTGGGAACAGCGTCGCGGGTGGTACGAACATCTCGCCCGCGGGGCGTGATGTTGCGCGTGAGTTTGCCGACGCGATGCGTGCACGTGGTTTACGCCCGGGTTTCTACTACTCGCTGCTTGATTGGCAACATCCTGATGCGTACGAG
>JBEIJG010000535.1:0-2126 GCA_040380385.1 Phycisphaeraceae bacterium
AACGTTCACACTTTCTTTCGACCGACGCTCGACCATCGCCGCACTCACCACGGGCGTTGCAATCACCGCCCTTGGATTCTTCGTCGGTAGCGCAAGTGCGACGCGCACGGTCGTGCTGCCACCGCCGCCAACCGCGATCGGCGTCGTCGATCTCGCCAAGCTTTTCGACGGTCTCGATGAAGCAGCTGAGTGGGACGTGCGCATCAAGGAACTCGAAGCGAAGGCGATGGACGAAGGTCGCGCGAAGAAGTCTGCGCTCGAAGCGAGCGTCAAGGAAGTCGAAGCGATGGCCGCCGGAGCCGACAAGGAAGCGCGTATGGATGCGCTTCGCCTCGCGCGCCTGCAGGCCGAGCAATGGAGCCAACTCAAGGAACTCGAAGTCGATCGCGAGCGCAGTTTGAAGTGGCAGTCGGTCTACCGCTCGGTGCGCGAAGGCGCGAAGAAACTCGCAGAGGCCGAGGGTTACGGGCTCATCGTTGTGGATGACTCGCGCATCGAAATCACAACGCAGCGCGGGCAAAACGCGCCGCCACTCGAGACGCAGGTGAAGGGTCAGATCGCTTCGCTTCGCGTGCTCTACGCAGGCAAACTGGTTGACGTGACGGAGAAGCTTGTCGTCCAACTCGACAACGAGCGAAGCACGACTGCGAAGCCAGGTGGAGCGACGGGCAGCTCAAAACCCGCCGCTTCAGTTCCAAATGCGACCCCGACTCCGTCTTCCGGCGCAACACCGCGCTGATCACGCGTCGACCGTGCGCAAATCGCAGCGCCTGCGCCTACGACCCAAATTCCTCCTTGACATACAAGCTTCCCAACATGCGCCTTCAGAACTTCCTTCGTGTCGAAACCGTCGCTTGTGCCGCCTTTGCACTCGTACTCGGCGCCGCTGTCCTTCGTCCTCTCGCGCCCGCCGCTGAGCCGTCGCGCCTTGCGACGATTGACCTCGAGAAGACCTACAACTCGATCCAACGCTACTCCGATGTGCAGACCCGCATCAAGAAGCTCGCGGAAGACCTCGAAAAGCAGGTCGCCGCTGCTGAAGCGACCGTCAAGGATCTCGAGGCGGAACTTGATAGTTTCCAACCGGGGTCCGACGCACAGGCCTCCGCTGTCCAGAAGCTGCAAGCCGCGGTCGGTGAACTGCGCGCCCAGCAGCAATTCGCGAATGCGAAGATTGAACTCGAGCGCGCGCGTGCCCTGCGCGACACCTACGTCGCGATCAAAGACGCCGCACGACGCTTCGCTGAGCGCGAGGGCTACGACTACATCTTGCTTGACGACTCGCTCCCAGAGATGGACCCCGCGAACGCGGCGAAGACCATGCAGCAGATCTCCGCGCGACGATTCATCTTTGCCAATCACAAGTCGGATGTCACCGATGCGCTGGTTGCCTTCATGAACGAAGACTGGAAGGCGGCTTCGGGTGGCTGACTCGTCGGCGCTCTCCGCGGAGAATCGCACGGTCGGCGCGCTCGCAGACCTCGTCGGCGCTTCGGTCGAATTGCCCGCCACAGCGACAGCCGTGGATCTCACCGCGATTCGCGCGTTGGTTGTCACAGGCCTCGACACCGTTGATCGTGCGCGCGCGGGCGATCTCACGTTCGTTGGGAACGGCAAGTTTGCGAAGCTCGTCCCGACGACGAAGGCGCTCGCCGTTGTGGTTTCCGCCGATGTGGAGTTGCCCGCCGAAGGTGCGCCCTGCCCAGTCCTGCGCGTCAAGAGCGCAGATCACGCCATGATGGCGATTCTCGACAGCTTCGCGCCGACAGAGAATCTTCCGCCGGTCGGAATCGATCCAACCGCGCGCGTGCACCCCGAGGCAAGGATTGACCCCAGTGCTCGCATTGGTGCAGGCGTCGTCGTCGCGCGCGGCGCGAGCATCGGCGCGGACACCACGCTCTTTCCTGGCGTTTCGATCTACGAACATGCCACGATCGGTACACACTGCGTGCTGCATGCGAACGTGGTGATTCGCGAGCGCTGCGTTGTCGGCAATCGCGTCATTCTCGCATCGGGTGTCGCGATCGGCACCGATGGCTTCGGTTATCGCCCGAGCGCGGACGGTCGCGGCATTGCCAAGATTCCGCACATCGGCAACGTGGTTGTGGAAGACGACGTCGAAATCG
>JBEIJG010000536.1:0-2114 GCA_040380385.1 Phycisphaeraceae bacterium
ACCCAGTTCGGCTCGGCGTATGCGACCGCCTTCGACGCGAGGAGCTTCGCGATCGCGACTTCGACCGACTCATCGATCTCCACGAGGCAGAGCCCCGGGACAACGTCGTAGGACTCGCGAACCTCGCCACCAACCGTGCGCAGCGCGGCATCGCGCGCGCCCTCATCGGAGAGGGGCTTGAAACGCACGAGGACCGACGTTGGGTCGTAGAGCAACTTGGGATTCGCTTCGAGCAATTGCTTCGAAAGCGGCAGTTCTTCGATCGACTGCTGCGCGTTCGCATCCATCGCGATGCTCGAAGCGCCGAGGCAAGCGGCGAGTACGGCTGTTGCCGAACTGAACTTCGAAATCAGGGTGGGGAGGAAACGATTCGTGCTGGCAAAGACGTTTCGGATCATGCTGTGCTGACCTCCGGATAGACGCCGGCGGGCGACTCCACGTGGAGCGCACCGTCACGTAGCGCGCGACACTATCACTCGACGCGAAGGCTTCAAGTGGGAAGTGTGAAGAAGCCAAGTCATCACAGGATGGGGCACATAGGCGGATAGGTCGGAATGAGCGGCATTTTTTGAATAGGATCGCGTCATCGTGACGAGCAAGGACGAAGTCCCCGCAGCGATCGGCCGATACGAGAATCTCCTGCGCACGCTGCGCGGCATGCCACGCGGATCTTCTCGTGAAAGTCCTCCTCCTCGCACACTACTTTCCTCCCGATGGAGGTCCTGGCGCCCAGCGCCCCGCGTCGTTCGCGCGGTACTTGCCGCAGCTTGGTTGTGAAGTCGTCGTGGTCACGCGCGCACTCGCGCGGGAACGTGATCGCAACGCCGTCTATGACCCGCATGACGCATCGCTTCTCGCGTGGCTCGGTGATGTGCGTGTCGAGCGCACGATGTGCGACGGTGCACCGACGCTCGCCGCGTGGACCGCAGCGCTCACCGCGCGTGCAGTCGAGGTGGCGCAAACGTGGCGTCCTGATGTTGTCCTAGCGACCTTGAGCCCGTTTGAACTCGCGGACGCGGCGTTCGCAGTGCGCTCTCAGTGCGGAGCGAAAGCCGTGATCGATCTCCGCGATCCATGGGCGCTTGATGGATGGTTTGTTTCGCGTCACTGGTTGGAGCATCGGCAGTCCGTTGCGAAAATGGCTGCAGCACTCGCTTCGGCAGATGGCGTCGTCGCGAATGTGCCCGGTGCGCGCACGGCGTTTGAATCGCTTGCGCCACGCGAGGGTCGCGTGCCGTATGGCGTCGTGACCAACGGTTGGGAAGAGAGTGATTTCCGAGAGCTGAACGATGTTCCGCGGGGCGCGACGTGGCGACTCCGCGTTGCTGGCAACTTCCTCTCCACGAATTTCCAGCGCTTTTCTGCGGCGAAGCGCGCCTGGCGACGGCTCCGCGTTGCTGGTGAACGGATCGACGGTCGCGGTCGTTCGCCGTACTTTCTGCTCGGCGCGCTCGCGTCACTTCGCGAAGAGGCGCATCCTGCGGGGCGTGACGCTGTTGTTGAGATCGCAGGAAATGTCGATCCCATCACGCGCAGTGTCATCGAAGAATCAGGCTTCGCCGATCGCGTGCAGATG
Organism: Phycisphaeraceae bacterium; assembly: GCA_040380385.1. GTDB lineage: Bacteria > Planctomycetota > Phycisphaerae > Phycisphaerales > SM1A02 > QWPT01. The sequence continues at coordinate 1,577 of JBEIJG010000536.1, forward strand.
CCGGGATTTCTGCCGCACGACGCGTGTGTGCGGTTTACGGCCGGCGCGGACGCGCTTGTCCTTCCGATGCACGGATTGCCGCGCGGAGCGCGTGCGCGGATGGTTCCGGGGAAGTTCTATGAGTATCTCGCAGCGGGCAGGCCAATCCTTGGACTCTTACCCGAGGGCGATGCGCGCGATTGGCTCCGAGAGGATGCGCGCTCGCGTCTTGCCGACCCGTGCTCAGCCGCCGCGATTCGCGAAGCGCTTGTTTCGATGCACGACGCGTGGCGACGCGGCGAGTCGGTTTCGACGCAGCGGATTCCGCTCGCGAAACGATTCACACGCCGCGAGCAAGCGAAAGAACTCGAGTTGTATCTCCGCACGGTCTGCAGTTGACGCGCGATGATCAGCGGGTGAGGAGTTCGAGGAATTCCTTGGCCCAATCACCAGCGGCGCGGCGCGCAGTACCGGTTTCGCTCAGCTTCTCTTCGCTGAATCGCGAGGTATCCGACGTCTGCATGAATGCCGCGACGACAGGGCCACCATCGCCGTCGGT
>JBEIJG010000537.1:0-2093 GCA_040380385.1 Phycisphaeraceae bacterium
ATCTTCCTTCTCGCGCTTGAGCCGCTCCTTGTTGAGTCGCTGAATCAAGTCGATCTGCTCGCGCTGAGATTTCGTTCCGTATCGATCGTTGTCGATGTGCGGAATCGCATCTTGCGACTGATTCGCACGGTTCCCACCGATACGCACGGGCGTCGCTTGGTACGCCGCTGGGAGAAAACCATTCCCGTAGAGCTGTGCGCCGCCGTTGTCGCCACGAGGATTGATCGCGACGAATCCAGGGAGGTTTTCGTTTTCGGTGCCGAGTCCGTAGAGGCTCCATGCGCCCATCGATGGTCGAACGAACTGGAACGAACCCGTGTGCAACTGAATCGACGCCTGTGCGTGCGCGGGGATCTCGGCCTTCATGCCGCGCAAGAGGCAGAGTTGATCGGCCTGCTTCTGAAGATTCGGAAACAGATCGCTGATCCAGAGACCGGATTTCCCCGACTGTGAGAATTTCCACGGGCTCGCGAGCAGTTTCGAATTGCCGCGGAACGTCTTCCCATCCATCGACGCGAGTTCAGGCTTGTAGTCGAACGTATCGACGTGGCTCGGTGCGCCGGCCATGCAGAGGAAAATGATCCGCTTCGCGCGCGGCGCGAAGTGCGGTCGCTTCGGCGCGAGCGGGTTGGTCGCAGCATCGTCGTCGAAGAGAAGTGATGCAGCGGACGCACGCGTTGCCATCGAAGCGAAGGCGACCGAGCCGAATCCACACGCGGCCAAGCGAAGCATGTCGCGGCGGCTCAAGGCAACGGGCAGACGGTTGTTGCAAAGGTCAGACATGACGTTCTCGTTTCGTCGGAGTGAAGTTTGAAGTCAAGATGCAATCTGAAGTCACGGAGAAGCTTGATGTCGAGGTGAAGTCTGATGCCAAAGTGAAGTTTGAAGTCAAACATCGCGGAGCGGGCTCAGTCGACAGTTCGGAATTCACCAGAGAGAAGTAGCGCTTGGCAGAGTGCCGACCACTCGGGTTCACGGGGTAGCGTCGGTGCCGAATTGCCGCCCCCCGAACTACTCGTGGCGCCCATCCGTTGTGCGGCCTGTTGGCGGATTCGATCGCGCATCGCCCCGCGCCGACCTTCGGCGGCCGTCGCTTGCGTGCCATTCTTTGCGGACTGTTCGCTCGCCAGTGCACCGCGGAAATCGTCGAGGAAATCGCGGCAGGCGCGCGTCTCGGCGCTCATCGGCTTTCGTCCGTAGGCGATTTGGAACGCGGTTGCGATGCGCTCTGCTTCTGTACTCGCGGATTCCTTCACACGCGCGGCGAGCGCGTCTGAGATCCGTGCGATTTCAGCGCTGTTGAGGAGATAGAGCGCCTGCGTTGGAACGTTCGTCGCGTCGCGTTGTCCCGTGACGAACGAAGGTTCCGCGAAGTCGAAGACTTCGAGTGATTCCGGCACGCGATCGCGCACGACGGGGAGGTAGACGCTGCGGTACCCATCGGAAGTCTCGAGGAGATTCGCAAACATCCGGTCGCCCTGCGGTCCGCGCAGGCCGCCTTCGCCGAAATTGACGGGCGAACCGACGCGCGGCTCCAGATTGAGAAGCCCCGCGACCGCAAGCATCGAGTCGCGAATCGCTTCCGCCTCAAGCCGCTTCTTCGGCATGCGCCAGATGTACATGTTGTCTGGATCGATCTCGGCGTTCTTCGCGTTGAAGTCGCTCGACATCGCGTATGCCTGCGTGAGCATGATCTCGCGGATGAGTGCTTTCGTACTCCAGTCAAGCGCGATGAGCCGAGCTGCGAGATGGTCGAGCAACTCAGGATGCGTCGGTGATTGACCGCTCATGCCGAAGTTGTCGGGCGTCGGAACGAGACCCTTCCCGAAGAGGTGCAGCCACACACGATTGGCCCAAACGCGCGCGGTCAGCGGATTCTCCTCGTCAGCGATCCACTCGGCGAATTCGAGACGTCCGCTGCCTTTCGTGATGCGCGGTTCGTCGCCGTTGGAGATGACTTGCACGAGCCCGCGCGGGACGACTTCGCCGGGCTTATCGAGTTCACCGCGATCGAGAAGCCGTGCGTTCAACGCACGCTCGCGTTCACTCGCGCCCATCGCGACAAGGTTATCCATCGTCGGCGCGCCCTTCTC
>JBEIJG010000538.1:0-2093 GCA_040380385.1 Phycisphaeraceae bacterium
CCGCCGTGGGAAGCCCGTGGGGACCGCGCGCGCCGGAGCCGTTCTTTGCGGAGCCCGGCCGCATCTACGCGCTCGCACTGAAGGCCGGCGCGCGCTCGCCGTTCGAACCGAACGACGAGGTCTTCGCCGCCGCACAGAAGGCGGAGAAGGCGGAGCAGGCGCGCAAAGAACAAGAAGAGAAGAAGGAGCAAGAGGAGAAGAAGAGCGACGGCTTGAAGAAGGATGACGAGAAGAAGGATGACGCGAAGAGCGACGGCCAGAAGAACGACGAGAAGAACGACGACGAGAAATCGCCACCCGCGAAGTCTGATGCCGCCGACGCTTCACCCGTCGCCGTCGCGATCGACCTCGATGGCCTCGCCGCGCGCATCGAGCAACTCTCGGTCAAGCCGACGAGTTTCGCCGATGGCACGCTGATCGTGACCGCTGACACGCTCTTCTGGATGAGCTACGCGCCCGTCGGTGCCGGCGACGAGTGGCAGCGCACCGGCACGCTCATGGCACTTGCGATCGGCAACGAGAAGCCCGAGCCCAAAGAGATCGCGACCGGTGTCCGCAGCGTGGAAGTCTCCGCCGACCGAAAGAAGTTGCTCGTTCGCAAGGACGCATCGTGGTTCGTGATCGACGCGAAAGCAGCGAAGGCCGAACTCGACAAGCCGATCGACCTCAGCGCTATCGCGCTGTCGATCACGCCGCGCGCCGAGTGGACCGAGATGATGGTCGATGCGTGGCGGCTCTTGCGCGACTATTTCTACGACCGCGGCATGCACGGCACCGACTGGCCCGCCGTGCGCGCGAAGTACACGCCGTGGGTTGATCGTGTGCGCAGCCGCGAGGAACTCTCGGATGTCTTCCAAGAGATGACGGGCGAACTCTCGGCGCTCCACCACTTCGTGCGCGGTGGCGATTTGCGCGAAGGAAACGACCGTGTGACGGTCGCCACGCTCGGCGCAGACCTTGAGCGCGATGTTGAGCGCGGTGGTTGGCGTGTCACCGCGATTCCCGCGAGCGACCCTGACGAACCCATGATGCGCTCGCCACTCTCGGCGCCGACAGCACGCGTCGCCGTCGGCGACGTCATTCGAGCGATCGACGGCACATCGACGCTCTCGGTACCGCATCCTTCGGCGCTCATGCGCAATAAGGCAGGTCGACAAACGCTGCTCACCATCCTGCCTGCAGGCGATGTGGCGAAGGCGGCGGACGCGGCCGACGCCCCAAGCGAAGGTTCGCGCGAAAGTACGCGCGAAGGTACGCGCGAAACGACGCGGGATGTCATCGTGCGGCCGATGACTGCGCAGGCCGAAGCGTCGCTTCGCTACCGCGCGTGGGAAGTGGAACGCCGACAGCAGGTCGAACAGGCAAGCGGCGGCGATATCGGCTACGTCCACCTGCGCGCAATGGGCACCGAAGACATCGGCGACTTCGCGCGCGACTTCTATCCCGTCTTCAATCGCAAGGGGCTCATCATCGACGTCCGTCACAACCGTGGCGGCAACATTGATAGTTGGGTCCTCAGCCGCCTCATGCGCAAGGCGTGGATGTACTGGAACCAGCACGAGGGCCGCAGCCCGAACTGGAACATGCAGTACGCCTTCCGCGGCCACATGGTGGTCCTGTGTAACGAGCGCACCGCGTCCGACGGCGAGGCGTTCAGCGAAGGCTTCCGCAGGCTTGGGCTCGGCAAGGTGATCGGCACCCGCACTTGGGGTGGCGAGATCTGGCTGAGTTCATCGAACACAGTGGTCGACGGCGGGCTCGCGAGTGCGGGCGAGTTTGGCGTCTTTGACGAGTCGGGCGCGTGGCTCATTGAAGGCCATGGCGTCGATCCAGACATCGTGGTCGACAATCTCCCATATGCGACCTTCAAGGGCGGCGATGCGCAGCTCGACGCGGCGATCGCGCACCTGAAGGACAAGATCGAGAAAGACCCGCGGCCGATTCCGCCCGTCCCGCCCGCGCCGGTGAAGACCCGATAGCGGCGACACTCCGAAAACGCGCCGTTTCCCCGCGACTGCGCCAGACCTCTGCGGGGTAAACTCGTCGCCCTCAAAGCTCGAATCGCAGGAATCGAATCGCAGGAATCGAATCGC
>JBEIJG010000539.1:0-2092 GCA_040380385.1 Phycisphaeraceae bacterium
GCTCTGAACCTCGTTTTGCAGATTCGGGCGACCTGAAGCTGAAGACTCACGTCATCCGTTCCCACGCCCGTTTTGAGTGCTCGCAACCTGCTTCGCAACTTGCTCGCTCTGGCACGCCTCGCGACGAGTGAATCGCCGCCGGCTGAAGCACGATATCTACGACTCACGTAGTCGTCATCCAAGCCAAAGGTCGCCGCCGCAGCGGCGACCGCGCAAACACGCGGCGACCGCGAAAGAACGTTCCTACTTCTGCTTCGCGCGCAGCTCCGCGACAAGCGCGGCGTGATCGCGCGCGAGCACGGTTTTCTCGCCGAGAATCCGTGCATCCTCTCGGATTCGTGGTTGGTCGATTGACGCAAGCGCTGCGTCGGTCGCGCCCAGCATGTCGAGCGCACGGGCGAGCCAAATCGCGCCTTCGAGTCGTTCGCGAAAGCGCGTTTCGTCGGCTGAGTATTGCTCCAAAACCTCGACGAGCATCTCGCGCCCTGCTTGCGGTCGTTGGAGTTGGACAAGCAGTCGCCCGATGCGAACACGCTCTTCGAGTGCTGCAGATGACGCGTTTGGATCGTCGGACTTGCGCGAAAGCACCCCGGCGAGAATTCGACGCAATTCGAGTTCGGCCGAACTTCCAAACGGATACGCACGCTCGGCGATGCCCGCTTCAACGCGTAGAAGTTGAACCGCGTCCGCGGCGCGGCCTGTATCGGCCCAAAGCACCGCAAGGACTCCCGCGATCCGCGCAGCATCGACGACATCGGGCGCATCACCGAGTGCAGTGCGCGCTGCTTCAAGATCGGCGCATGCTTTCGCGAGGTCACCGCTTGCACGAGCGAGTCGCCCTCGCAACTCCAACGCCTCAGCGAAGGCGCGTCCACCGCTCGCTTGTCGCGCGCGAACAACCTCTTCGACGCACGTTGCCGCGTTTTCTCGAAGAATTGCGCGCGACTCCCCATCAAGTGCTGGAAGATCGGCGTATGCAACCGACATCTGCGCGACGGCGAGGAGCGCATCCGCGCGTGCCTCGCTCGCTTCCGGAAGCGCGGCCTGCGCCTCCGCGAGAAACGCCTTCACGAACGCGAGATCCGCGCGCGCGACCGTCCCGTTTGCAACCCGCGGATCGAGCGCCATCGATCGCACAATTGCGAGCGCAATCTCAAGCCCTTCGCTTGTCGAAGAACTCTCACGAAGAGTCGCGAGAACCTCACCTCGAAGCACTTCATGCAATGCGCGACGCGGTGGCGCTCCCGGCACGCCATCGGTCGAGGCTTTCACGACCGCGCGCAGGATCGCAGCCGCACCTGCCGCGCGCGTTGCTTCAACCTCCGCACGTGCGCGCCCAACCGCTTCATCGGCTGCACGCGCTTCCGCCGCACGCAACGCTGTTTCGAGTTCGGTAAATCGTGCGGCGGCAAACCGCGCATCTTCTGCAGCCTTGGCTTCGGCTGCCGCGCGCGCAACCATCGCGTTCTCCGTTTCACGCTTCGCCGAAACCACAAGCCCCGCCGCAACGCCGATACCCGCAAACGCCGCCGCACCGAGCACGATCGCGAAGATCGGCACCGGACGACGCGGCCTTTCGGGTTCACCGAGAAGCGCGCGGGATTCGTCGTAGGTCATTACTGCAACCCTTCAACTTCAACTCTTCAAGATCGAGTGGTGAGATACTCGACGGCTTCGCACCACCCATCAACACCACCCATCAACACCACCACGGCTTCGCGGCCGGATCCGTGATGATCGCTTCCGTGAGGAACGCTGCGGCGCGCTCAAGACCTTCTTCGATCGACATGAGTGAATCTTCGTGTTCGATCGAGAGCACGTGGTCGTACCCGTGGCGGCGCAGCATCGAGACGAACGGCTTCCAGAACTCGTGTCCGTGGCCGTATCCGCAGGTGCGGAAGTTCCACGCGCGGTTCTTAATGTCGGTGTACGGCCGCGCGTCGTTGTAGCCGTTGACGCGTCCCTGATGCGGGTGCAATTCGGTGTCCTTCGCATGCACGTAGAAGAGGAGCCCCGCTTCGCCGAGGACACGCGCGGCTTCCACTGGATCGATGCCCTGCCAGAAGAAGTGCGATGGATCGAGATTCGCGCC
>JBEIJG010000540.1:0-2086 GCA_040380385.1 Phycisphaeraceae bacterium
CGTGGTCCCATTCGTGATCCCATTCGTGGACACGCTGGACGAAGTACTCACCTTCGCGCCCGCCGTCGCGCCCAGCTACACGGGAAACGCGTAGCCAAACATCGTAAGTTCGCGCGCGCACACGCGCTCGATGATCGCGCGCGACTTCGGCGTGAAGAGCTGCGCAGCAGTCGCGTCTCTCGGGCGAATTCCAGCTTTGAATGTCGGCATGCGGTCTGGTTCCCACGCGACGCCGAGTCGCGCGCAAATCGCTGCCATGTCGTCGGCCATGCGCTCATGGCGAATCGTCGCATCGAGCGCAAACTTGCCGTCAATCACGTATTGCGCTTCGTCGGTGTAGGGGCCTTCCGCTTCGAGCCAGCGTTCGAATTGCACCGGCTCGGCGAGCGAGAGGTCGTGCTTCGTTGGCTCTTGTTTGCGGCGAAAGTAGAACGCCGATACGGCCTTCTCAAATGGATTTCGAATCACGCAGAACTTGAAGTACGCATTCCACGTCGCTTCGCCGATTGCACGACGAATGTCCTCCGCAGGCATGTGATTCCACCACCGCACCGGCGTGCCGTCGCCCGCGCCACGTCGACCGATGATGCCTTCCGACGATTCGTGCGCATCGCGCGCGTGACTCTCGGTCCACGTGCCTTCCGCCATGCAGTAGCGCTCGAAGTAGCTTTCGACGCTCGTGCCGCCAGTTTTTGCGGTTTTCGTGTAGATGAATCGGAGTCGGTGGCTGACGAGCATGTCGATACCTTCACACAGAAGTCAACGAATGGGCACGGTGAGGACAGGTCGCCCATTGGTGCCATCGGGCTTGACTTGTAAGTCGAAGAGATCGCGCACCATGGCGAACGCTTGCTTCGTCGTGCGATCGTCTTCGCGAATGAAGTACCACTGGCCCGCATGCAGCACGCTCACGGCTGCATTGCTCGGCGCACTTGCCGAACGCTCGATCACGAAGACGCTTCGAACGAGTTCGCGCAGACGCTCAGACGTCATGCCTGACTCGAGGCTTGCGAACGCCGCGGAAGCGTTTGTAGCGCGCGGAGGCGGCGGCATTGTGTTGTCACGGCGATCAACGCCGAGCGAGAGCAGTCGCAACACTGCAGAAAGCGATCGCGTCCGAACCGTGAGGAATTCGCCTGGGATTCGGTCTTCGATCCCAACGAGTTTCCAATCGCGCGCGACAGGCTCAATGCCGATGATTTCGCACAACTCGCGGCCATTCGCGTCATTTTGAATACCGTCGTATGTTGTGAGAACGGGCACGCGCTCGATCGACACAAAGTCGTAGCCCTTGCCATCTTCGCGGAGTTCGAGCACCGAGTTGTCGGTGCGCGCCGACATGATCGACGCAAGCGTGACCGACTCCTTCGGAATCGGCTCCCAATTCCAAATGACTGGAACGCGCACCAAACTCAGTGAAATCAGGCCACGCCGCTGCAAATCGGAGAAGAGAATGACCGCGCGCGCAAACTTCGAATCTGCGCTCACAATGCCGTCACGCAGATTGACATCGAACGACTGCACCGATTGAAAGCGCTCGCACGCGAGGAACAAAATCCACGACATCGGATACCCCGCGCTCACCAAGTGTTCCATGCTTTCGACTGGAATCGGCGCCATCAATTCGTTTGCGAGTTGTTCGCCTTGACGCGGCACAAAGGTGAGCGTTGGCGTATACGAAAATCCGGCGTCTGCCGACGCGCCTTCAAACGCGAGACCTTGGAAATTTGCACTCGTTCCAACGCTCGCGCGATACGTCGTCGAGGTGTTGATCTGCGTGACCGACACCCACTGTGTTGGTTCATCATGCGCGAGGCGCACGAGATTCAGCAACATCTGCCGATCCATCGCGTCTGCAACGGCCGTGTTGAAGGCGGCGTGGTCGTTCTCAAGTTGCTTGCCCGCGAGTTGGCTGCAGCCAGAAGTTGCGAGCATGAAACTCGCGCAGAGCGTGGAGGCAAGAACGTGTCGAACGGAAAGGGATCGCATCGTTTCACTGTAACGCCTGACAGTGAGCGATACTCGCGCAAGATGCAAGGTCGTTTGGCGAGCGGACGGGTGGATACGCTCAAAAACGCAACGAAAA
>JBEIJG010000541.1:0-2084 GCA_040380385.1 Phycisphaeraceae bacterium
AAGCAGCACGTTGAGCGCGGATTCGACTGCTTCTCGCGAAAGCGCGGGCGACGCTGGGAGCGAGCGCGTGGGCGGCGCTGCGGGTGGCGTTACAGGTGCCGCTTGGAGCGCCGACGCAGGCTGCGATGCGAGCGCCGACGCGAGCGCCGACGCAGGCTGCGATGCGAGCGCCGACGCGGGCGGCGATGCGAGCTGCGCCGACGCAGGCGGCGCTGCGGCAGCCAACGGGGGCGGCGATGCAGTTGCCAACGCGGGCGGCGAGGCCGCGGCATTTTCGCAACAATCGGTTGAGAACAGGGAAGCGACCACGATCAATGGGGTCGACACGACAAGACTTGGGCGTTGCATCAAAGCGATGACGCCCGACCCGCGACCAGCGCGGGGCATGCCAAAACGTTGCACGATGTGCACTCCTCAGTGAAACACTGAAGGTCCGCGAGAAGAAATGGCCGCGGCAAGTCGTGCAGCGCAACAACACGGTAAGCGCGGCGCACGCGGGTGGCCTCGTGAGCTCCGCCCCGCGAAATGCGTACGGCGGACCAATGAGCGGAGGGACTCAGCCGTAGACATCATGCGTGATCCGCGAGGACGTCGGAACCACATGGTGTTCAATTTTCAACAAAAAGTTTTTTCAGCAACGAGTGCTCTTCAACCGCGCGAGGAGTTACCCTCGGAATCGGCTGCTGCCTCGGAAGCGTTTTCACCCAAAGAGCGCCGCGCGCTCACCGCGATCGATGAGCCGTTTCCCCGAGAGCCCGCGCCCGTGCGCATCGAGGTAGCGCCCAATCGCCATCGTTGGGAAGTACAGGCGGTACAAGTGGTAACGGAGGTAGAAGATCTTCGGAAACCCAGTACCGGTGTACTCGGTTTCGCGCCAACTTCCCGCAGGGTCACCGTCTGGGTTTGAGAGCGGATCGGCGGCGGCGAGCGTGTCGAGTTGCGTTCGGCAGAGCCAATCGATCGCGCGCTTGAGATCGGGGTCTTCCGCGCCGAACACTTCCTGCAACACCATGGCCGCCCACGCGGTTTGGCTTGCGGTCGAAGGCCCCTGCCCACGGAGCGACGGGTCTTCGTACGTGGCGGCGCTTTCGCCGAAACTGCCGTCCGGCTTTTGGATCGACTTCATCCAGCGACCCGCACGTTGAATCCACTCTTCGTTGCGCGAGACACCACAACGAATCGGACCGATCACCGCTTGCCACGTTCCGTAGATGTAGTTGACACCCCAGCGACCAAAGAACGGCCCATCCGGCTCCTGCCGCGCGCGAATGAACGCGAGTGCCGCACGAATGGATGGATGTTCCTTCGTGAAGCCGTGCCACGAAAGGCACTCAAGCACACGCCCGGTGATGTCAGGGCACGACGGATCTTGCATCGCGTTGTGGTCGGCGAACGGAACGTACTCGAGGATGCGACGATCGCGCGTGCGGTCGAACGCTGCCCAACCGCCGTCATCATTCTGCATCGCGAGAATCCAACGCACTCCGCGCTCCGCGGCAGCAATCGCCTCTGCGCGGGCCTGCGTTGATTGTTCAGAGGGCGCCGCGCAACCACGTGCGACGCGCGCGAGCGCCATCGCAACCATCGCGCTGTCGTCCGAGTCTGGGTAGTAGGAATTCGCGTACTCGAAGTACCAACCGCTCGGCGTCACTGCGCCATCGACGTTCGCCTGCCAATCGCCCGCGAAGCGACACTCACGCGCGACAAGCCACGACGCCGCACGCGCGGCGGCTTCGTCATCCATCGTGTAACCGCAGTCGGCGAGGGCGTAGAGCGCGATGCCTGTATCCCAAACCGGCGAAAAACACGGCTGAATACGAATCGGTGCGTCGTCACCTGCGCCGAGTGGCACAAAGAATGCATCGAGCTCGCGCTCCGCACGCTCAACGAGCGGATGCGAGCGTTCATATCCAAGCGCGTACAGCACGATTTGCCAATAGACCATCGACGGGAAGATCGCACCGACGCCATCCGTGCGCGCGGGGCCATCCTGTCCAGCGCGCGATGCAATCCAGTCAAACGCGCGATCGATCGCGGCCTGACGCCACGGAGTTCCGCCAACATCGTGCAACTTCTTGAGGAGA
>JBEIJG010000542.1:0-2079 GCA_040380385.1 Phycisphaeraceae bacterium
CGCGACTGGCTTCTCGGTGCCACCCGCGTGGAAATCGTGGAACTACATGAGGTCGCCGTCCGCAACCCACGATTCGTCGTTCTCACCGCCGCCCGAGTAGATCTGCACGAAGCGCACGCCACGCTCAACCAATCGCCGCGCAAGCAAACACTTGTTGCCGAACTCACGCGTTTGCTCTTGGTCGCAACCGTAGAGTTCTTTCGTTTCTTTCGTTTCCAGAGACATGTCGACCGCTTCAGGCGCCGTCGATTGCATGCGATACGCGAGTTCGTAGCTTTCGATGCGGCTCTCAAGTTCGCTGTTGCCGCTGCGAAGGAGCGCGTGGCGCGTGTTCCACATCTTGAGGCGATCGAGCATCGCGCGTTGATGCGTGTCGGTGCGACCCTCGGGGTTCGCGAGATCAAGAATCGGCGGGCCTTCGCCGCGCAACACCGTGCCTTGGTACATCGCGGGCATGTAGCCGCTCGACCAATTCTTCGCACCCGAAATCGGACCACCCGCAGAATCGAGCATCACGACGAAGCCGGGCAAATTCTGATTCACCGTGCCGAGGCCGTAATTCACCCAAGAACCCATCGATGGTCCGCCGAGGAGACGCCCCGAATTCATCATGAGCATTGCGGAGCCGTGAATCGGGCTCTCGGCATACATGCTCTTGATGAACGCGATGTCATCGACGCACGTCGCCACGTGTGGGAAGAGATCGCTCACCCACGCGCCGCATTCGCCGTATTGACGGAATTTCCACTTCGGCCCAACGACGCGACCTTCGTTCTTGTCGCCGCCGCGGCCCTTCGTCTTCACCTTGATCGTTTTGCCGTCGTGCTTGTAGAGCTCGGGCTTGTAGTCGAACGTATCGACATGGCTCGGGCCGCCGTAGCAGAAGATAAAGATGACGCTCTTCGCTTTGCCTGGCAGCATCGTTGGCTTGGGGGCCATCGGGCTGTTGATGGGACTATGGATGGCACTTGCAAGTCCACCCGCGGGACGCGCAAGCGGCGTCGCGCCATCGAACGCGAACGCTTGACGCTCGAGGAAGCCTTCTTTCGACAGCATTCCCGCAAGCGCGACGGAGGTGAATGCACCGCCGGCTTGCCAGAGAAACTCGCGGCGCGTGCGGCCGCAGAAGGTGTTCGCGGGTCGTTCGAGTGGATTGCTCATGTGGCGTCCTTCACAACTGGCTTCGCGTCAGTCGATGTACAAGAATTCGTTCATGTTCAAGAGCACGAGACAGAGACTGTCGAGTGCCTTCGCATCATCCAAACCTTCGCGCGCCTTCAATTCCGCAAGGAACGCGATCGCTTCGTCGATCTCGCGCGCGTCCGGCGTACGACCGCTTGTGAGTCGTCGGCCGAGCGCGATCTGCGCACGCACGTCTCCGGGATGCTCGCGTTCGAGGCGCCGCGCGAGTTTCGCAGCTTCCTCGTTTGTGAGATCGCCGTTCATCATCGAGAGCGACTGGGTTGGTACGACCGTTGCGAAGCGCTCAGGACACGGGCTGTCAAGATCGGCAAGATCGAACGACGAGAGCAGCGGATGCTGAAGCGATCGCTTCAACTTGATGTAGAGACTGCGGCGCGTCCACGATTCTTCGGGTGTGAGCGGCCACACTTCGTTCGGACGCGAACTCGTTTCAAGCACTTCGCGCGGCATCGGCGGCAACACCGGCGGGCCACCGACGGCGGCGTTGAACGTGCCATTCGCGACCAGCATCGCGTCGCGCAATTCTTCCGCGGTGAGTCGACGCATGCGGAAGCGCGTCAGCAGTTCGTTCGGCGCGTCCTTCGCGAGTGCTTCTTCCGATGGCACGCTCGACATGCGATACGCGCTTGAAAGCATGATCTCGCGATGCATCGCCTTCAAACTGCCGCCGTGTGCGAGCAGGCGCACGGCGAGATGGTCGAGGAGTTCTGGGTTGGTCGGAGGTTCGCCGAATCGGCCGAAATCGTTCGGCGTCGGCACGATGCCATCGTTGAAGTGATGCTGCCAGACGCGATTGGCGATCGTGCGCCACGCGAGTGCGTTGCGCGGATCGACGATCCAGTCGGCGAGTGCGAGGCGAAGGCCCGCGCTCTCACC
>JBEIJG010000543.1:0-2079 GCA_040380385.1 Phycisphaeraceae bacterium
CAGTGATCGCGGCACTCGGCCTTCCGATGCGCCACCCGCTCTTCGCCGATCACGCGGCTCTCCTCGCGGGTGCTGACGAGTTCCGCGAGCATCTCGGTGGCAAGCTCACCGTGACGATGCTGCGTGGTGTCGGTCACGGCTTCGAAGTGCATGAACTCGACCACGCGCTTGTGCAACAAGCGGCGCTTGAACTGGCGTAGCTCGCGCAGTGATCCCGGGGAGCAAATGGCCGCTGGGGCTACCATGCGCTCCATGTCGAGCATTCCTCCTCCCCTGTCAAAGCGCGCCGTTGCAGACCGCTACTTCCTCGAGCACCGCGCGAAGGCCATCGATCTCGCTGCATTTCTTGATCGATTTGATCGTGCACAGGGTGAAGGTGCAGATGATTTCCGTGTGCGCGCCCTCGAAGCATGCTGCCGCGTGCTCGTCGACGGAAAGCCCGAGCGCGCGCGACGCATTCTTGAGCTCCTCAGCGACCACTCGACTGAACCGATCGCGAAGGCGCCGATGAAGGGCGCGACGGGCGCGATGGATCTCACGGCGAAGGGTGGATCCTGACATGTACATCGACCCGTGTTTTGAGCGCTCCAAGTTTGAGCGCTCCAATCAGCCTTCGGCTGCTCGTCGCTCTGGTGCAAGGGCGTCAAGCGGCGTCCTGACAACGGAAGGAGCCCGCTGATGTACATCGACCCCCATGTCCACATGGTCTCGCGTACGACCGACGACTACCAACGCATGGCGCTCGCGGGATGCGTCGCGATCACCGAACCCGCGTTCTGGGCAGGCTACGACCGCAGCTCCCCGGCGGGCTTCTTCGACTACTTCCGACAGCTCACCGATTTCGAACCGAAGCGCGCGGCGCAATACGGCATTCGTCACCACACGTGGCTCTGCATCAATCCGAAAGAAGCAGAGGACCCCGTGTTTGCGCGCGAAGTCATCGCGCTCATCCCGCAGTTTTTGAAGTGCGAGAACGTGCTCGGTATCGGCGAGATCGGGCTCAACAAGAACTCGCGCAACGAGCTCGAGATCCTCGACGCGCACCTCGCGCTTGCAGCCGAGCACGACCTCATGGTGCTCGTCCACACGCCGCACCTTGAGGACAAACTCAAGGGCACGAAGCTCATCATGGACGCGATCCGCAACCACGCGCGGCTCGACCCGGGGCGCGTGCTCATCGATCATGTCGAGGAACACACGGTGCGGCATGTCCTCGATCGCGGCTTCTGGGCTGGCATGACGCTCTATCCCGATACAAAGTGCACGCCACAGCGCGCGGTCGACATCTTCGAGATGCACGGCACCGAGCGGCTCTGGATCAACTCGGCCGGCGACTGGGGCAACAGCGATCCGCTGGCGGTGCCGAAGGCGCAGATCGAGATGAAGTCGCGCGGCCACACGCTCGAGAGCGTCAGGAAGGTCAGCTTCGACAATCCGATGAAGTTCCTCTCGCAGTCGGGACGATTCAGGATCGCGTGAGACGACGATCACTACGGCGACGACCATGACGACGACCACCAAGAAGCGCCCCCTCATCGGCATCACCGCAGATCTCGTCGGCGACTACGCGCGCAATCGGCGCACGTATCTCGATATGGTCGCGGCTGCGGGCGGCATCCCCGTCATGTTGCCGCCGAACGCAGCGCTTCGCGACGAGATGCTTGATCGCGTCGACGGCGTCATCATCACCGGCGGCGACGATATCGATGTGTCGCGCTTCGGGATCCCGCTGCATCCGAAGGCAGAGTGCATGCCAGCCGAACGACAAGACGCGGAGTTCGCGCTGTTGCGCGCACTCGACGCGCGGCCCGACAAGGCCGTGCTGGGTATTTGTCTCGGCATGCAATTGATGGGCGTCCATCGCGGCTGCACGCTCATTCAACATCTCGGCGACGTGATCGCAGACGGCGAGCGTCACCGTAACGATTCGATTCATCCCGTCGAGGCCGTGAAGGGCTCGCCGCTTTCGTCTGGACTCGTGAAATCGTGGCACCACCAGGCACTCGCCGATGCGGCGAACTTCGAGGTGATCGCGCGCTCGGACGACGGCGTCCTCGAGGGAATCATCGATCCGAAGCG
>JBEIJG010000544.1:0-2079 GCA_040380385.1 Phycisphaeraceae bacterium
AAACCAGTTTTTTGTCCCCAAAGAACTCTATCCGCTCTACCCCTTTCCCGCTGGGTTCTTGCAATACCGCGCCCCCGGGCAACCCGATCCTTCTGGGGGGGTTGCTCGCGCGCGCGCCCCCCCACGGCAGCAGGCGCTCATCGAACTCGTGGAGGCTGTCGACTCGATGGCGGCGGCGGTTGCGCGACTCACACCAGACTCTGCCGCGCGCATGCTCGGCGGCGGGCTCGTCGAAGCGAGCGATGTCGTCCTTGGCACACTGCGCGAGTGGCTTGAGCAACGCGATCCCGTCGACCGCGCGCTGCTCGACGAGATGACCGCCGATCGCGGCGATCAGATGGAAAGCGTGCGGCGCGATGCCGCGGGCGCCGAGTTCGGCTCTCGAGCCGATCAAGCGACCGTGCTCTACGCCACCAGCATGTTTGAGCGCACGATGTATCTCGCGCGGCGGGTCGCCGGGGGCGCAGCGTTGGCGCAAGTTGATTGACGACCTCGCTTCGACCTCGTTCCGACTTCGCTGAGAAGGAAATGTCGTGAAAACGAAAGCGGCCCCGCTTGCGCGGGGCCGCTTGTATGAGTTCGCAGATACTCAGCGTCACTGCATCTGAATCGACGCATCGAGCGCCGCATCGACGCGGCTCTTGAGGTCGGCAAGGTGCGCACGGGTGTACGCGTCGCAGTTCGAAGCAGAGGCCTTCGCGACGGTCGCGTCGAGCTTCGTCTTGAGATCACGAAGTTCTTGCGCTGAGAGTTGACGCGCGACGCGCGGCAGGTTCGCCTTGCCCGTTGCGACAGCAACGAGACGATCGGCGTAATCAGCCTGCAGGTTGCGGCGGTACGTCGAGATGACCGGCTTGCGGGCGTCCGACGAACCAAGCTTCGACGGCGAAATCTCGCTGAAGATTTCGTCGCTGAGAGCCTTCATCACTTCTGGAAGTGTGAGCATGTCCGTATCGGCGCCCACGCGCTTCTCGTTGTCGTAGATCCGTCCGAGCGTGCTCGGGTTGAGGATCATGGTCAACGCCATCGATTGCGTGCCGGAGATCAGGTCGTTGATGCCTGGCGTGCTCGACGCCATCATCGACTGCGGATCGTCCATCCACTTCTCGACGGTCATCTTCGCAGCGAGTTCCGGCGTGAGGCCGTACGCATCGTCGCGGAATGCGGTCTCGATGATGTACTGAAGCGCGGCGCGCTGCTTGGCCGCTTCAACGGGGACGAGCGGATCAGGCACGTTCGCATCGCCCTTCTTGGCGCGCGTGACGTACGTACCACCGATCCACGGCGCCATCATGTCGATGGTGCGGCGTTGCTTGCTGAGGGTCTTCGAGTACCCCTTGCGCGCGCGCTCCCAGCTGTCACCGTTCTTGACGTACTTCTCGAGAATCGCCGAGCGCAATTGCTTGACGAGTTCCATCTCCGCCTTCGCGTAATCGAGCGGATCCTTCGAGAAGTCGTAGCGACGCGCGAGCGGATCGGGTCCGCCGGTGTCTTCGTCGGTGAGGTACTGGTGTCCAGGCTCACCAACGCGCGACGCGACCTTCGCCGGATCTTCAAGCGTGTAGCCGTACTCGATCGCCCACATGTCGTAAGGGCCAATGCCAACCATCGTGTAGTCGCCTTGGATGTTGTCCTTGTCGACGTTGAAGTTGGTACCCATGTAATCCATGACGGAGGACGCGAGCGGCTTGCCCTTCACCTTGTCCGAGTTGATCTCGTCGAGGGTGTAGAGCGCTGATGCCTTGAAGTTGTGACGAAGGCCGAGCGTGTGGCCGACTTCGTGCGCAACGAGGTGCTCGAGTTGCGGGCCAGCGAATGACTCAGGAACGCCGTCGAGCGTGTCGACCGGCTTCTTCGGCGCGTTCGGATCCGCGGCCGTCTGCTCGAGCATGCCGAGGACTTCGAACGCCATGTTGGCGATCGCCATGTCGCTCGCCATGCCTTGCGCGGCGAAGCACATCGAACCGCACTTCGAGTG
Source organism: Phycisphaeraceae bacterium (assembly GCA_040380385.1). Taxonomy (GTDB): domain Bacteria; phylum Planctomycetota; class Phycisphaerae; order Phycisphaerales; family SM1A02; genus QWPT01. The sequence continues at coordinate 1,979 of JBEIJG010000544.1, forward strand.
ATCATGTCCATCGAGCCCGCTCGACTTCACGAGTTCACGAAGTTCAGGCGAAGCAGCGATCGCGGAGTCCTTGCGGCTATCGGCTGGATCGGCATCACCCG
>JBEIJG010000545.1:0-2077 GCA_040380385.1 Phycisphaeraceae bacterium
AGCGAGCCCGCAACATCCAACGATGATGCAAGCGAGCATGACGTGTGCTTTCACCTGTGCTGCAAGCGCGAGAACTCGGCCACGCGCTCAACCCAGCAAACGATCGGGCAACCGATCCTCAGACGCAACTCCCGAAATCAATTCTTGAGTTTGCGCTCGACGAAATCACAAAGGCTCTTCACGGTGAAGAGCGTCGGCAACTTGGTGATCTGCGGATCGCCTTCGAAGCCGCCGAGCGCCACGTGCGGAACCTTTTCCTTGAGGAGCGCGAGACCCTTGGCCGTCACCTTGCCGTTCTCCACGAGCGTCGGATCGGTCATGAGGTTCTCGGGGAAGAGTTCGCCCTGCGCGATCTTGAACGGCTTCTCAGTCGTCGAGAACTTCTTCTCGAGGCGGAAGACGATGTCGAGGTAGTCGATGCTCTCAGCGCCGAGGTCACCCTTGAGGGTGGCGGTGGGAACAACATCGTCCTCATCCACTCCGAGGGCATCCACAAGTACGTCACGAACGTCGGCTTCGATGTCTTCGCGGCTCTTGGCCATCACGGTCTCCACAATCGCGCCCAAGGAAAGATTGGGCGGCGTCACACAAGGTGCTTGATCAATACTTCGGTCGAGGACTTCTCGAACGAAGCCCACCGTTTGGACGGCAGGTCCCGAAACTTCAGTTTCGGAGGGGGCGCAGTATAAGGCGGCCCGCGACGGCCGTTTCGGCGGGCGCGGCAGGATCCGACGCGCCGCGCAAAACCGTGCCTTGCGCCTTGAAGACGACGGTGCCGTCGTCCTTCGTCTTCTCGAGCGTGACCTCGACCTTCAGCGTCTCGCCAGGGCGGACGAAGCTGCCGTATCGAAGCGCCTTCACCTCGCCGAGCACCATACGCGGCGTCCCGCGCTTCTCCATGACAGCGCGCGCGGCTTGGGTGAGCGCCTCCACCATGAAGACGCCGGGGAGGACGGGGAACCCCGGGAAATGATCTTGGAGGTACTCCTCCGCCGCCGTGACGTTCTTGACGGCGACGGCAGACGAATCGGTGAGTTCGAGGAAGCGGTCGACAAGCCGAAAGTGCATGGCGCGAAAGGTAGCGCGAATGCCCGCCGCGCGGGGCGTTGACCATGGGTTCGATGCGCTTGGGCCGCTCGGATTTGGGGTGCGTGGCGTCGCCAGTTTCCGGTTCACTTTTCGCTTGGGCTTTTCGCGTCCGCCGAGCCGATATCAGGACCATGGCAAAGACCGCTCGGAATGCCTCGACGCGCGCTGGTGCGTCTGAGGCGGATACGGATGTAACCAACCCCGCCACTGACGGTGATCTCAACCGTCGCCGCATCGTTTGGGTGCTCTTGGCAGCGCTCTACGTGTGTTTGTTTGTCAGCCTTGCGAGCTTCCGCTCGACGGACTGGCCAACGCACGTCGTTGCAACGCCGACCGACCCGCCACTCAACCTCTGCGGCCGTTTCGGCGCGGCGGCGGCGTACTGGCTTTACTCGACGCTCGGCTTCGGCGTGTGGATTCCGGTCGCCTACTTCGGCGTCCTCCTCGGCTTCACCGCCTTCGGACGCCCGATCGCGCACCCGTTTGTGCGATTCGTCGGCTGCCTGATCGCGATGTGCGCGTTCGGCGCGCTGCACGCCGAGTGGTTCCCAACGGTCGGCCCGCTCACCGGTGTCGACGCGGGACTCGTTCCGATGTTCTTCGCCGATGAGATGCACGCACGCTTCGGCCCTGTTGGCGCGTCCATCGCGTTCCTCGCGGGTCTGGCGGTCGGTGCCATCGTCGCCGCGGATGCGTTGGTTGCGATGTTGCCAGGTGCAATGAAGCGATCGCTTGCGTTCCTTGCACCAGTGTGGGAGTACGACTGGAAGGGCTTCTTCGTCTCGCTTCGCGAGCGCTTCTCCGCGATGTTCCCGCAACCGGCGGTGGCAGGCGCGCGTCGTCCATCAGCGGCGCGTCGTTCGTCGGCGCGGCCGGCAGTGGCGGTCGCGAAGCCTGTCGAAGCGGATGAGGTTGATGCAGAAGACTCTGAGGAAGACACAGAAGTCGATGCGGACGACGATCTTCTTGATGACGAAAGCACGAGCGA
>JBEIJG010000546.1:0-2061 GCA_040380385.1 Phycisphaeraceae bacterium
GATGCTTGCCGCGATACGGCCCGAGCAACTTCTTCTCGAGCGTGCGGCAGAAGTTCTCGTTGATCTCGACGAGATCAAATTGGTCACCGGCGCGGAGCTTTCGCAAGATCGCTTTGGTGAACGGGCCCGTGCCCGGCCCCACTTCGAGCACTCGGCGCGGCCCCTCGATCGCGCCGATCGAACTCGTCATGGCGGCCGCCAACATGGGCGACGATGGCCACACTGAACCAGTGTGCCGGAAGTCTCGGAAGGCTTCAGTAATGAAGTTCAACACGGAGCGTGGATGCTACCCGCACGCTCGGCGGAGGCGCACGATCTCATCCCCGAGCGTGTGAATTCTCCGTACATTCACGACCCGAGAACCATCATGGCATACGTCAACGAAAACTATCTCAAACTCGCCGCTGGATACCTTTTCCCCGAGATCGCGCGTCGCGTGTCGGCGTTCGCGGCCGAGAAGCCCGAACTCGCCAAAGAGATCATCCGCTGCGGCATCGGTGACGTGACCGAGCCACTGCCGCCGAGTGTGATTCGTGCCATGCACGCGGCGAACGAAGAACTCGCAAACCGTGCGACCTTCAAGGGCTACGGTCCGGGTACGGGATACGAATCGGTGCGCGCCGCGATCGCCGAGGGCGACTTCCGCTCGCGTGGCATCAACATCGCGGATGACGAAATCTTCCTCTCCGACGGCTCGAAAGGCGACTGCGGCAACATCCTCGAAATCCTTGGCGCGGGAAATCGCATCGCCGTCACCGATCCGGTGTACCCGGCGTATGTCGATGCGAATGTGATGTTTGGTAATACAGGTGCCGCCATCGCGGGCGGTGGCTACGAAGGCATCACCTACTTGCCCTGTACCGAAGCGAATGGCTTCCTCGCCGATGTGCCGAGTGCCAGCGATTCCACGCGTGAGACCACGCCCGACATCATCTATCTCTGCTCGCCGAACAATCCAACTGGCACCGTGATGGACCGCGCGCGCGTGGAAGCGTGGGTTGCGTACGCGCTCAAGCACCGCGCCATTCTGTTCTGGGATGCCGCGTACGAAAGCTACAACCGAAGCGGTGCGCCGAAGTCCATCTTCGAGATCGACGGCGCGCGCGATTGCGCAGTCGAGTTCCGGAGTTTCTCGAAGTCGGGCGGATTCACGGGTGTTCGGTGCGGCTACACCGTGATGCCGAAGTCGTTGAAGGCCTACACGCGCGCCGGCGAAGCGGTCGCGCTGCACCCGTTGTGGACGCGGCGCTGGAACACACGCTCGAACGGCGTGAGTTACGCGGTGCAACGCGGCGCCGAAGCCCTCTACACCGCGGACGGCAAGCGCGAAGTCACAGCGCTCGTTGATTTCTACATGGAGAACGCGCGCATCTTGCGTGATGGTTGCGTGCAACTCGGTTGGAAAACGTGGGGCGGCGAAAGCGCGCCATACGTTTGGTGCAAGGTGCCGGGTGCAAGCGACAGTTGGTCGTTTTTCGAGCGGCTCTTGCGTGAAGCGCGCGTCGTGACGACGCCAGGTGCCGGCTTCGGCCGCTGCGGTGAGGGCTATTTCCGCATCAGCGCGTTCAACTCGCGCGCGAATGTCGAAGAAGTCGTGCGACGGCTTGGCGCGGTGGCGTGCGCGGGGTGATTCGCGGACGCTCGGAGTATCAGATCTATCGCGGAACTTTCGTCCGAAATCGCTTGGATCCGGCGGGGCAGAGGTTATTTTTCGCTGCCGTTTCTGACTTGATCAGAGCGGCCACGTCCACCGTCCAGCCACGTCCACCGTCCAGCCACGTCCGCCGTCCCGCCACGCCCACCATGCGCGAACCCCAGCACCATTCGATTCGCCGGCCGGACCTTCGCCGTGTCGCGGCCACTTGCGCCGCACTCGCGCTCGCGCCATCGGTGCTTGCGGGTGGCGAACCGCCCGTTCCAGGCCGCGTGCGCGCGTGGCAGAACACTCCCGGCTACCCGCCATCGATCATCCAGCAAGTTGAATCGCTCGGGCAAGCCTCCCAGATCGCGGCACACAGTCTCGACGGGGTCATCACGGGTCCGTGGGGCTACGCGATCAGC
>JBEIJG010000547.1:0-2060 GCA_040380385.1 Phycisphaeraceae bacterium
GCCCAGGTGCGATCTCCCGAAACGCTATCGAACGTCGCTGGATCGAACTCAACGCTCAGTGAAGTCACGCGAGCGCCGGCGTAGAGATCCAACACGGTCTCCGTCGGCTCGGAGAATTCGGCCTTGCCTTCCGGACCGAGAAGGCGATACATCAAGCCGCAATCGACGAGCGTTTCTTGAAACGTGATGTCGACATCAGCATGCCCGAGCGGCCCCGACGCATTCTCATCGGTCACACGGTTGTAAAGGCCCTCGACGAAGGCGCCCCATCGCCCGCGCCCAATCTCGAGGCGGCCGGCGATGCCAAACAGCGAATCAGACGAGTCGATGATGTCCGCGAAGGACGCACTTGCGGTCGCTGTTCGACCACGCACGCCGACCGTTCCCTCAAGGCCAGGAAACCAGCAAAGCAGCATCAATTCCGCGCGCCACGCGTCGAGTTCCGCCTCCTTCAGAGAATCGACCGTGAGGGAATCGGCCTTGAGGGGGTCCACTTGCGCATCACCCTCGCGTGCGACCGCAGCTTCTTGCGAAGCAGCGTGCGCCTCTTGCGAGACTTGCTCCGCCGGCTCGTCCCTCGCTTCCGGCGCGCGTTGCGCGCCATTCTCATCGCGCACGACAACCGTGCTCCCTCCGGCCAGGACAATGGCATGACTCGATGACGCCACTGTGCCCACCATCACAGCACACGCATTCAGACATGCGATCCACGCCCCACACACCGCTCAAGGCCCCCGCTGCGTGTCATCGCCGACACCCGCCACGCCTTCGCCGTCCGCGCCGGTACGCGACACGACAACCTGCGCGATGCGCCCATTGAACGCGTTGTCGAGTTCGAGGTACTCGTTCGAGACAGGCGTTCCGCGATCACAACCGACATCAAGTCCTTCGTCGGTCGAGTAGGCGTATGGCATCGTGCGATCGACGCGTGCTTCTGCGACAAGCGCTCCATCGACGAAGAGCCGGCTCGTTCCGCCCGTCGGACCGATGCGGTCATCGCGCACGAATTCGTATCGCACCGCGTGCCTTCCCGGCGCGATCACGTTCTGAGATCGCGTGGTGTATCTCTCAAGACCTGCGAAGTTGTGCACGTGGCAGAGCCTGCCATCCTTCATGTAGAGCGACCAGCCCCCGAAGCGCCCAGCCTGCGCGATCAGCACCCCGCCGCCGCCATTCGCAGGAACCTCGATGTCCGCCTGAATCGCGTGCGACTTCGCGCGCAGATCGAGAAACGCGTTCTCGCCAATGCCAGTCATGCCCGCAAAGAGCGTGACCGACGTGCGCGCACCGACGAGATCCGGCCGCCCAGCGACTTCTGCGTTCAATCGCTCGAGGCGCCGATCGTCGATGGGAAACACGTGGTTGCGCACCGCCTCGCGATCAAAGACCGCCTGCAGTTCCCGCAGCCGCGCCGGCTCGGCCGCCGCGAGGTCATTCGATTGGCTGAAGTCCTCGTCGAGGTTGTACAACTCCCAGCGATCTTCGTTGACGGGAGGCAATACCCTCGTCATCACCCACGGAATCGAGTGCCTCGCCGCCGCCATCCAACCGTCGTGGTAGATGGCGCGATTTCCGAACATCTCGAAGTACTGCGTCGTGTGCCGCCCTTCCGCAACCGGGTCAGCCGCCGCATAGAGCATCGACACGCCATCCATGCGCCGCTGCTCGACACCGTCCACCCACTTTGGCTCGGGAATTCCCGCAGCCTCAAGCACCGTTGGCGCGACATCGATCACATGGTGGAACTGCGAGCGCACGCGTGCATCGGGCGAGATGCGTGCGGGCCAGCACAGCACCATCGCATTGCGCGTTCCACCGAGATGGGACGCGACCTGCTTGGTCCACTGGAATGGCGTGTTTCCAGCGTATGCCCATCCGACCGCAAAGTGCGGATACGTCGTCGGACCGCCCCACTCGTCGAGCTTCGAGAGTTGCATCTCGGTCGTCGAGTCGATCCCGTTCAAGTTCATGAGTTCGTTGAATGATCCTTCCGGGCCGCCCTCCGCACTCGCGCCGTTGTCACCCGCGATGTAGATGAAGAGCGTGTTGTCGAGCTCGCC
>JBEIJG010000548.1:0-2059 GCA_040380385.1 Phycisphaeraceae bacterium
CTGGAGGCGACAAGGGCTGCCTGCAGGCATGGATCACGTTGCAGCGTCGTCGAGGAAAGCGGGACGTGTGGGAACGGGACAGGAAGGATGAAGAACTGCACGGAGCCGAGAGGACGTGCGATTCAAGGGAGGGATGTCACAGTCTGGACGGGGACCAAAGCGGTTGGACGGCCGCGGGCGGAGTTTGTGCCCAAGTCCGATCTTATGCAAGCGAGAAATCCGAATCTTGACTTTTTCTTGATCCTGGCGTTGCCCCGGTTCGCGGCCTCGTCATCGCCCAAAGACAGATCCCGGTCCGATCTCGGTCCGGACTCCGGTCTGGACACAGTTGGCCCCGAGCCCCCCGGGGCGGAACACTCCCAGCGATTCGCGAGACCGATGGCCCCGGCACTCCGTCGTCCATGGGGCGAAAAGATCTGAACCGAGCCTCCGCAGACGCTCGAATCGCCAGAAGCGACACTGCGCGGACCCGTGAGTCGCACGGCTGGCAGCTCGTTCTGACCCGGTCGCCTGCGCTCATTCCCGCTTTCCGAGCCGTTCTTCTCCCACCTCTCCGGTCGGCAACCTTCCATGGCCACCCTCACCGTCATTTGCGGCCCCATGTTCGCGGGGAAGACGACCGAGCTTCAACGGCGCGTCCTCGCTGCCCGCGCGCATGGCCAAAACGTCCTCGTCGTGAAGCCTGCGCGGGATACGCGCTACGCGGCTGACGCGATCGTGACGCATACCGGCGAGCGCGTCGCGGCAAAGTCCGCGCGCGACGCGACCGATCTGCTCCGACTCGTCGAAGCAGAGCCCGCGGCTCCGTCACTCGTCGCGATTGATGAAATCCACTTCTTCGCATCCGAGGTCGTCGCACCGATCAACACCCTGCTCGATCGCGGCGTCTCCGTCATCGTCGCAGGTTGTGACCTCGACCACTTCGGCGATCTCTTCGCGCCCTTCGACGCGCTCCTTCCGCACGCAAACGAAGTCGTGCACATACGCGGAACGTGCGCACGCTGCAGTGCACCAAGTACGCACAGCGAGCGAATCATCGCGGCGACCGAGCGCATTGTCGTCGGCGGTGCTGGCGAGTTTCTTGCAACGTGCGCGGCGTGCTTTCGCCCGTCGCCGCGAAGTGCGCGCCGCTGATCCAACGCGCGACCGCCGCCGAGAAACCCGCGCAAAGAACGCTGATTTCCTCGCGGAACAACTCTCGAAGTTGAAGCTTTGACTCGATTGCGCGGGCGACACCCAGAAATCGCTTTGGTCGACTGTGCTTTCATCGCGACAGCACGATCGAAAATGGACATCTCACAAAAGAAAAAATCTTCGTCGTCGTCCGTTCATGTCGCACAACTGAGTGACGGAGTACTTTCGAAACTCGCCTAAACTCGAAGTCATGAAGCCTCCACGAGGGATCAGCCACTCCCGGAAGAACGGCCGTTCAAGACGCTCATCAGACGCGCCGCTCTCCATCGCGACCGCTGGCGTTCTTGAGGCCGTGTCACATCCGATCAATCTGCAAGTGTGGGAGTCGATCCGTCGATTTCGACGCGCGGCCAGCGCTTCCGAAGTACAGGTGAGTTCGCGCATTCCGCTCGCGCAGGTGCAGGCCGCGATCGATGCGCTCCATCAAGCGCAATTGGTGGAACTTGTGCCGGCAACCCGCGAAAACCGCGCGATTCGATGGAAAACCATACAGGAAGATCTGCGCATCACGTATCGGCGCGACCTTCCAGAAGAGGAACTTCTGCAGCAGAAAATGCAGCAACTCTTCGATCAAACCCGTCGCGATCTCCGTTGCCAAAGTCAAGCCTCGCACAGAACGTACGCGCGGTGACTTTCACTGGAACTCCATCGACGCCGCGCAGCTCACCGTGCCCGAAGTCAACGAGGTGTACGAACTCTTGCAGAAGATCGTCAAGGTGGTCCGCGGCGCCAAAGCGCGCGTCGCGGGTCTCGGCCCTCAAGCGCCGGTCGACTCAAACTACATGCTCGCGATCGACGTCGAGCCGCTCGCTGAAGGCGTCCTCCCGCTTCCAATCATGCAGTGCATCGGAAGCACCGCCGAAAC
>JBEIJG010000549.1:0-2055 GCA_040380385.1 Phycisphaeraceae bacterium
GATTCACTCCGAAGGGCACAACCAGAGGTCGCCGCCGCAGCGGCGACCGCGACGTCGTTGAGCGCTCGCAACCTGCTTCGCAACTTGCTCGCTCTGGTCAGCCTCGCTGCGAGTGAATCGCAGCGGGCTGAGATACGTCATGGGTTACCTCGCTCTGGCGTGAGTCACGCCAAAGGGAGCCGCCGCAGCGGCGACCGCGAAAATCACGACCGCTCAAGACACGTACGCGCGATCAACGTACTCAGCGACCATGCGGTGTGTTGAGAAGAAATCGGGAACAGTCGCAGCGCTGGCGAGCGCACGCTTGATCCACTTCTTCGGAAGCCCATCGCGGCCGCGGTCGTAGAACTCCGCAACGATCGACTTCTCGAGCAACTCGTACAACGACGCCGCATCGCGCAAATCACGCGCTTCGCCAGCGCCATGCGCGTCGGCCTCGTTGAAAGCCTCGTCGTCCGCGCGGCCGATCGCCCGACCGTTGCTCGCGATCATGCCCTTGACGCCGCGCGCCTTCGGATCAAGACCAACGACGCCCTCGGGCCACCAACCGTCGAGAATTGAACAGTTGATGCCGCCGTGCATTGGGCACTTCATGCCGCTCGTGCCGCTCGCCTCGTGCGGACGAATCGGGTTGTTGAGCCACACATCGCAGCCCGACACAAGCGCGCGCCCAACTTCCATGTCGTATTCCTCGATCAGGAAGACACGCCCGCGCAGCGCTGGATGGCGCGTCATTTCGAACACTTTGCGCGCGTACGCCTGTCCGCCGAGATCGCGTGGGTGCGCCTTGCCCGCAAAGATGAACTGCACGGGACGCTTTGCATCACCGACGATCCTCGTCAGTCGCTCGATATCGGTGAAGAGTAGCGGTGCGCGCTTGTAGGTCGCGAATCGCCGCGCAAAACCAATCGTCAGCGCGTTTGGATCCATGGAACGAAGCATTTCATCGATCGCCATTGGGCCTTCGCCGCGGCGCTCGGCCGCACGCGCGAGGCGTTCACGCGCAAATCGCACGAGAGATGTGCGGAGCGTCGTGCGCATCGCCCAAAACGCTGCAGGATCCGCGCCTTCCGCACGCTTCCAACCTTTGTTGCGCGCCGTTGTGGCGCGCGGATCGAAGCCACAGGCCGTGCGCCAGAACTCCGCAGCGCGCGGATCAAGCCACGTCGCGACATGGATGCCGTTCGTCACATGACCAATCGGAACATCCTTCGCCTTCTTCGCGCCGTACACCAACTTCCACATCTCACGGCTCACCACGCCGTGCAACTTTGCAACACCGTTCACCTTCTCCGCGAGCTTCAAACACAGCACCGTCATACACACGGGTTCTTTCGCGTCTTCCGGTCGCTCGCGCGAAAGCGCTTCGAGTTCCGCACGCGAAATGCCGCCCTTTGCGAGTGTTTCACGCAGCGCAGTTGCCACCATGTCGACGCCGTATCGATCGTGGCCAGCTGCAACAGGCGTGTGTGTCGTGAATACTGTTCGCTCGCGGACGCGCTTGATCGCCGCTTCGTGCGACAAACCTTGCGCGCGGAATTCTGCCAGCAGCGCGATCGCTGCAAATGCAGCGTGTCCTTCATTCAAGTGAATCTTCGTCGGCGCGACTCCCACAGCGCGCAGCGCGAGCATGCCGCCAACGCCGAGCAACACTTGTTGACGCATCCGAAGATCCGGTTCGCCCTTGTAGAGACCTTCCGTAAGAAGGCGATCTTCGGGCGCATTTTCCGCCAAATCCGTGTCGAGCAAGTAGACGCGCGTGCGCCCAACATCCATGCGCAAGACCTTCGCCCGCACATGGCGATCACCGATCGGACACTCAATCGAAACTCCCGTTTCAACGACGGGCATCGTGGCGCGGTCGTAGACCGGGTAGAGCACTTTCGTGGTGCCGTCGTCGGCAAACTGCTGTATGTAGTAGCCGTGTCGGTAGTAGAGGCCAACCGCGACAAGTGGCACGCCGAGATCACTTGCACTCTTGAGGTGATCTCCTGCGAGAACACCGAGACCACCCGAGTACTGCTGCACACTTTCGTGGATCGCGTACTCAGAGCA
>JBEIJG010000550.1:0-2047 GCA_040380385.1 Phycisphaeraceae bacterium
CCCACGCACAACCAAGCGCTCATTCAGTAACAACTCCAGAGGCGCGGTTTACCCAAGCATGTCCTGCATCAACGTCAGTTCGCGGTCAATTTCTTCCGGCCGAATGCCCTCGCGCTCAAGAATCGCACGCAGTGCTTCACGCAAACGAAGTGCAACTGTGCGATGCACGTTGGTCGCATTCGACGGCGCCACCCCCGTCATCCGACACGCCTCGGCGTACGACATCCCATGCATACCGTGCAAACGAAACAGCTCCCACCACGCACCGCGACCCTCTGCGATGAGTTCAGAATGCACGCGCTCATGCGCTTCCGTCACCGTCCGAACAGCCCACACGCGTTCTAGGGCAAGAAGCGCGTCAGTCGAGTGCGACGCGGTCATCCGTTCGAGCTCCGCTGGATCGACGGTCGTTCCCGTGCGATTGCGACGCGCTTCGGCAAGCGCACGATTGCGTGCGTGGGTCAAGAGGCCGTTCGCAAGCCAACGTCGTAGTGCCATGCCGCTTGCAGACCAGCGACGCAAGTACAGCGGATCTGAAAGTCGCGACGCGAGGAAGTCGTTCACGAGTTCGGTCGGTTCGCCGAGGTAGCGCAAACTCGATGCTCGCGCGTACGCGCACAGAGGCTCAAAGTAGCGCTGCATGACGTGCTGCCGCGCATCATCCGGCGCAAGTTCGGAGCGCTCGATGAGCCAAGTCGCGTGGGTAGTGGGAAAAACATCCGTCACGGCGCTTCTCTGTGTTCCTTCACTTGCAATCGCGGGTGCTTTAGGAGCACGGACCCCACAACGCAAGGAGCGCCGAAAGATCGGGAGCCGACACGAGGCCATCGTGATTGAGATCACCCTGACCGTTCGAGGGCGATGTGCCCCAGACGCTCAGGAGAATGCCGAGATCGGCGGCATCGACCTGTCCATTGCCCGAGAGATCGCCCTCGCAGTCGCAGACCGTCGCTGCGCCTTCGACCAAGTATGGCCCAACGACATTCCGCGGCGTGTTGGTGCAAATCGTTGTGCCTGCCGACAGGATGCACGACTGTTGGCGCCCAAGGATCCGCAGTGCGCCCGCGTCGTCGATGCTTCCGCTGCCGACCGTGTTCGACACGATGTCGGTATCAATGAGTCGCAACACACCTGGAAGCACTTTCACATTCTCAAAATACTCGACAGCCGCGCCGGCATTTGGAATCGGATTACCAGAGATCGTGCATGTTTGTAGAGCGAGCGTTGTACCGGCTGTGCGAACACCAACGCCCTTGAACGCGCTACCGCTACCCGCGTAGGTCAGGGCGCAGCGATTTCCCGTAAACGTTGAGTTCTTCACGACGCCAGAGCATGCGTAGGTCTGCATACCACCACCATCGGTCGTCGCATCGTTCGAACTGAAGACGCAGCCATCGACATCGACCGTGCATCGGAGCATGTAGACGCCCGCACCGAAGTCTGCGCCGCAATCTTCGAAGCGACAGTTGCGAACGAACGCAGACGAATCTTTGCCGAATATGCCGCCTCCGCCGGTGAAGTTGTACGACGGCGGATTGATCGCGCGCCCAGCGATACCGTTGCGGAAGACGAGGTTCTCGACGCCCGCAGTTGCGGGTTCTCCGCCTGTGAAGGTCGCGATCGATGTCGTGAGGCCAGCGCCGTTGAGAATCGTCGTGTTCCCCGCAGCGCCGCGCACGACGACGTTTTTGCCGTTCAGCGAGAACGACTGGTTGTAGGTTCCCGCGAGCACATTGATCGTGCGTGCGGTGCCTGCGGGGGTTGCGTCGATCGCGGCTTGGATGGTGGGGTACTGGGTAGGGACGGTGACGCTGTTCTCGCACGTATCGGGGATGCCGTTGGAGTTGGAGTCTGCGAGGGCTCCGACGAGAATCTGTCCGTAATCAACGACCCCGTCGCTATTGCAATCAGCAGCCCATTCCACGAGCACACCATGCGGCTCCCAAACAAGTGGAATGTCATCCCAGTTCCAACCGCAGTCATTAACACGGTTTCCTAGTTTGACGCCTGTGGCCCCGGGATAACCGTTGTCATTTGGATATGGACC
>JBEIJG010000551.1:0-2026 GCA_040380385.1 Phycisphaeraceae bacterium
CGATCCCGATGACCACCAAGAGTTCGACGACAGTGAATCCCGCGGTGGAGGCACGCCTCACTTCACGGCGCGCTCGACGGTGGCGCGCGGGGAGTGTCGAGGCAGGGGTCGAGGTAGGGGTTGAGGTCGAGCAGGCAGTCGACACTTCAGCCGACATTTCGGTCGACAATACTGCCGCCAATCGCGCTGTCGCGCGGTTGAGGTCGGTTCTTCGGATGTCGCGGCCGTGATGCACGCGAGAACTCCGGATCGGTGAACGGAGGATCGAAGAGAAGGCCCGTCGAAGGACACGAATCGAGGACGGGTGCCCGGCTTGAAGAGGCTATACGAGCCGGAACTAGGACAAAGTACCCCAGGTTCTTGGCAAGCGAAACCGGATCTCAGTGGAAACGACACAGAATGCTTGTCTGTTCTTTGAAGGTCCTTCTCGCGAAGCGACGCCCGCACAGATGGAACTGAGTTGCACGGAAGTTTGCTGCTGCGGTCGCAAGGCCTTGAGATGCGTGCATACTTCGCGAGGAGCGAGCGTTCGCGGTAGAGTGAAGACGGCGAAATGCGGCCGACGTTGGAATGGGCCGGAAGACGTGTTTTTGCGGGGTTGATCCGCGTTGCGGCGATGCGAGACGTGTCGGATTCGAGCTTGGGCGAAATTCGGGCTTGGGTGGGGTTTGCGGTGCGGGTGTGCCGGAGACAGCGGAAGTCCTCAACGAAACCATGGACGTACAAGAGCACAACGACTGGGAACTCATGCAGCGGGTCGCCGCCTCCGACGAGGTCGCGATCGATGAGCTGTACCGTCGATTTGGTGCGCTTGTCTATCAATCAGCCCGTCAAGTCTTGCGATCTCGGGCGGAAACCGAGGATGCGGTTCAGGAGGTCTTTGTCCGTCTGTGGAAGACGGCAGATCGCTTCGACCCGCACCGCGCCAAACTCGTGACCTGGGTCATGCTCATCTCGCGGCGCCATTTGATTGACCGTCTGCGTCGGCAGTCCGCGCGGCCGGATCGGGCGGAACTTGACACTTCTCGGACGGATGCCGGTGGCGCGATTGCTCGCCCGGAAGCGGAGGGACGCGTGGAGGGCGAGGAGGGCCGGGAACGGCTTCGGCGCCAACTCGCCCGCCTCCCGGAGCTGCAGCGCTCGGTCATCGAGCGTGCGTACCTCCAGGGTTTTAGTCTGCGCGAAATTGCGGAACAGTTGAACTCGCCGCTCGGCACCGTCAAAAGCGCATTAAGCCGCGGGCTCACTCGGCTCCGTGAACTCGAGGGCGCTCGGGAGGAGCGGGGATGAGGTGCCACGCGCGTCCACTCTCAGCGGTTTTCCACGCCGTTCGTTTCCACACGTTTCATGACACCCGACGTGTTCGAAACCGCGGCGAGGATCACGGCGGAAGCCACGGTGTTTCCGGCCTTTGCGCGGAATGTGCAGATTGGCTCGCAACCGATTCTGTGCGGGTTTCGTATGTTGGGCTCGGTTATAGATTTATCGTGAGGGTCTCATCGTGAGGGTTTCACCTCGAGGCCTCGAAGCCTCGAGGTAAGGGTTGCTTCAAGAATGTCGGACGTCGAAGGCACCAATTTCTCTCGCGAAGAACTGCTCGAACTCGCGCAGTTTGAGATGCTTGGTGTGCTCGATCCGGTCGACACCGCGCACTTTGAGCGCGCATTCGCGCTCGCGACGCCGTCGCTGCAAGCTGAAATCATCGCCGTCCAAGCGCGTGTCGCTGAAGATGCAATCTTCCGCGTTGTGGGCGAACAACCATCCGCAGCGCTTTCGCTGCGCACGATGGCGCGAGTTGTGGATGCGATGGACGCCGAAAGCCGAACCGCACAGCCGATTGCAACAATCGGACCGCGCACGTTGAGCCGTAGTCCGTTGAGCGGTAGTCCGTTGAGCCGTAGTCCGTTGAGCGGTAGTCAGGGCGCCACGGCCGGGGCTTCGCGCGGCGGTGCGGACGATGGTCACTCAAGCTCAGCGCCGATGACTGAAGCGTCGATGCGCGAAATCATTGCAGAAGTCGCGGCAC
>JBEIJG010000552.1:0-2020 GCA_040380385.1 Phycisphaeraceae bacterium
AGGAGTCGAGTACCCGACCGACGGCGCGTGGCACCATGTCGCGGTTTCATACACCCCAGGCGAACTCAGTCGTCTCTTCGTTGACGGTGTCCATGTCGCGACTGTGAGTTCACCACCGCTCTCAACCGCAGGATCCAATACGCGACTCGCGCGACAATTTGCACCCAGTGACGAGTTCCACCATGGACTCATCGACGATCTGTTCATCTACGACACCGCGCTCACCGCAACCGACATCGCCCGACTCGCCGATACCTGCCCCGGTGACATCGATGAAAACACAATGGTCGACGGCGTCGATCTCGCGATCGTCCTTGGTCGTTGGGGCACCAATCCGAAGGACTATCCGCGCGCAGACACGAACGGCGACGGCACGGTCGACGGCGCCGACCTCGCGCAGGTCCTCGGTACGTGGGGCGCGTGTCCGTAACGTGCCAACGGCGCCCGTCTCCTGACGGTATCGAGCCAACCCACACAAGCGGCCGCGCAAGGCGCGACACGCATCCAGCGAGCCCCCTGACGAGGGCTCGCTGTTTTTCGCTCCGCTCGACTACCCTTGTCGCGTGCTGAAAATCGGCCCCGTCCAACTCGACTCGAACCTGCTCCTCGCGCCGATCGCGGGCCACACCGATATCGCGTTTCGCATCATTTGCCGCGAGCAAGGCGGCGTCGGCTGCGCCTACACCGATCTCCTCAATTCACACGCGATTCTGCGCGAGACATCGCGCACGCTCGACCTCGCGCGCACGAACGAATTTGATCAGCCTGCGGGCATGCAGCTCTACGGAAACTCCGACGACCCGTTGCCCGAGGCTGCATGCTGGGCTGTCGATCATGGTGCGAAAATCGTCGACATCAACATGGGTTGCCCGGTCGACAAGGTCGCGAAGAAGAACGGTGGAAGTCTTCTGCTGCGTGATTGCGGCAACACGACAGCACTTGCGAAGCGCATCGTTGACACGGTCGCGCGACACTCAAGCGGTCGCGTGCCTGTCACCGCGAAGATGCGACTCGGTTGGGATCCTGAACACAAAGTCGCGCCAATTCTCGCGCGACAACTCGCCGATGTTGGCATCGCGGCCGTCACGGTGCACGGCCGTTACACCGTGCAGTTTTTCTCAGGCACCGCAGATTGGAACGCGATCGGCGAAGTCGTTGAAGCTGTGCCGACGATTCCGATCATCGGCAACGGCGACGTCTCGCAACCCGAGCACGCACAAGAGATGATTCGGACCACCGGTTGCGCTGGCGTGATGATCGCGCGTGCTGCGCTCCGCACGCCGTGGCTCTTCCGCCGCGCTCATGCCCTTCTCACAACGGGAACCGTTTCGCCCGAACCAACCCTCGTCGAGAAACTCGATGTTGTGTTGCGACACCTCGACCTCACTGCGCAGTACGACGGCGAACAACGTGCTGCCATCCGTTTGCGCCAACACATCGCCTGGTACGGCAAATCGATGGGCCACGTGAAACCGCTGAAAGAAGCAATTCGTCTCGCTCCAGATTTCGCGACCACGCGTCGGGCTTTGGAGGCTGCGCGTGCTGCTTTTACAGGATCCGACGCGGTTTATTCGGACTCAGGACGCCCGATCGCGGATGAGCTTTTCAAGGCAGGTTTCAACGAATTTTCCAAAGTCACTTGCCTTGACAGCGGCTCGGAGTAGATTCCCACCACTAGGCCCGCGCCCCGTGTGCGGTGACCCAGAAAAGGGATGGCTTTGCGGGCGGGAACCTGCAAAGCCGTGTGAGAGGGAGAAACGCAACAACTGATTCGAAGACGTGGCCCCGCGCTGTCGGTCTATCGCTCTCGCGATTTCCGATCAGCCCGCCGCGCAATCGTTTCGTCTCGCGTTTCGCAACAGGGAGGGAGTTTCGAGATGCTGTCTACTGCTCACAGAGCGCGCTTTGCGGCGATGGCTGCGACCTGCACGGTCGTCGCAATGACTTCGATGACCTTGGTGACATCGACCTCGGCGTACGCCACGGCACTGCCGATGTCGCTCACCATCAATGCTGGTTC
>JBEIJG010000553.1:0-2007 GCA_040380385.1 Phycisphaeraceae bacterium
GAGATGTAGATGTGGCCAGCCTTGTCCTGCGCGACGCCGTGCGTGTCGCCCCACGCGAGACCTTCCGGCGGCATCAGCCAGTCATGCTCGACGCGGTACTGAAAATCGCCCGAGCCCGTGGTCACTTCGCCCGCGAGAATCGCGGAAGCGAATGCGTTCGAAAAGGGTGCGAGCGCTGCGATACCCGCAGTCGTGCGAATGAAGGCTCGGCGTGAGTCACGAAAGTTGGATTCGGTCGACATGCGCGAAAGCGTACCGGAGCACGTGCGCTGCTCCAGACTTTCCGGCAGAAATTACGACGCGAAAGTGGACGGAAAAAATTTCCGAAATTCTCGCCGAGCCCACCACCGGCGAGGGTGCTGATCGAGCGTCACTGACCCGCGGGAGCTGCGGCCGCATCCTTCGCGGGCTCTTCCGGCTGCGGCGGAGTCGTTGGCTGCGCGAGCGGAAGGTCCTTGCCGATCACTTCCAACTTCGGGCCCGACGCGCGACCATCGGCGATCGCCTTCGTTGCTTCAGGCGTGTCGAGTTCGGTTTGCCAGACATACACGCGGCGAAGCATCGGCTGACCGCCGAACCAACTGGCACTCTTGGACGTGACCTTCGCACCCACGAGATTGATCGACTCGAGCCGCGCGAGCGTGCCGAGCGCCGCGAGGCCCGCGTCACCCACCGCCGTTCCGTCGAGCCGCAGGCGCTCAAGGTGTGGCATCGTGCCAATCGTCGCGAGGCCCGCATCCGTCAGCGCCGACTTCGACAAGTTGAGATTCGCAACAACCGGCGCGAGGTCTGCGAGAAGCGACGCGTCTGCGTCGCCGATCACTGGATCCGCGCGGCTTGCGTTCACATCGAGCAGCGCACTCTCTGCGGCGAGCGGTTGCACGAGTACACCGCGGGCAATCAACGCCTTCGCAGCAGCATCGGCCTTCGCGCGAACAGCCGGCGAAATCTCTACGGTCGAACCGCCTGCGATCGCGACCGTTCCCGCCGCCGCCAACGCTGCGTTCGTGGCCGCGCTTGAAATGCCCGGCGCACCGATCGGCTGCACAGGGGTCTCAGGGAACGGCGCACCCGCGTCGATCCACTTGCGAATCTTCGCGATCTCTTCAGGCTTGAGCCCGTCGCCTTCCGGTGGCATCGCGTCTGGGTCTGCGCGGTCGAGTTCGACGCGGTGCACCATGAGGCTCTCCGCGGCCTTCCCTGGGAGAACCGTCCAATCCACTTCTTCGCCGTTGAAGAGCCACGCCTTCGTATCCATGCGAAGGCCGCCCTTTTGCTTGCGCGCGCCGTGGCATTCAAAGCAGTTGGCTTCGAAGATCGGACGGACGTCGCTCAAGAAGAACTGTTCGTCCGCTGTGAGCGCCACTGTTTGGACCGTGCTCTGGCCGGACGCAGCTGCGTCGTCGCTGTCGTCGCTGTCGGACGGCTCATCGCTCGAAGCGGGGAACAAAACCTTTGTGAGGTAGCCCTCGCCGTGCACGAGGTCGCCGCCAAGGTGTCCTGTCACGCTCACCGCGATACCACCAACGAGCGCAACCCAACGGAAACTCCCGAGGCTCGCGATCGCAGCTGCGCCGCCCTTCGCGAGTTCGGCCGTCAGAATCCAGCACCACCACGTCAGCGCGACAAGCACGACCGACGTACCCGTGCCAATCCAACGGTGGAGTGCCAAGGTCGATGAGTCATCACTGCCGTACTCGAAACTCGCGTTGATCCAACCCGAGGCTGTTGCGAACACCGCAGAAACCGCCGCCATCGTGAGCAGCGGCAGCGTCAACGGAGACAATCCTTGGCGTCGACTCAGGCTGCGCCACCATTCGACGGCGACGGCAACGAGCCCGAGCGCGATCGGGAAGTGGACGATCAGCGGATGCAGACGACCCGCCGCGCGACCAAGGTTCGGGCCTGCTTCCGCAAGCAAAGAAACGACGAGGGAATCGATGTTCGGAACCATCGCCCTGAACTCTACTTGACGCGGGCGCGATCCGGAAGTGTCGGTGCCCGCAA
>JBEIJG010000554.1:0-2005 GCA_040380385.1 Phycisphaeraceae bacterium
ACATCATCACCGAGAGGCGGGTTCGAACGTACGGTGCAGATGCGGCGGCTTCCATGCGATGAGTTCTCCAAAGGATTTTGAGGCGGTCGCAGTGCGACCAATCTTTGCACCACGTCGCGGTGCTGTGCATTCACAGATCCCAGCTCCAACCAAGTCTGCATCCAGACTCACGTTGGACTCAAGCCAGTCACACCCCGGACGGGCAATCTAGCCGAATCGCGGTCACGCGTCCGGAAACCGCCAGCCTCGCGCCTCCGTCGTATACTCGCCGCCCCATGCTTCCTCGACGCAAGACCCGTCAGATCACCGTTGGCGATGACCGAGTTGGCCGCGTGCGTATCGGCGGTGACGCCCGCATCGCCGTCCAAACCATGACCGCGGGTTACACCCACGAGATCGATGCCTGCGTGCGAGAGATCGAGCGCTACGCGGCGGCGGGAGCCGACGTTGTGCGCGTCGCGGTGCCCGAGCGCAAGGACACCGAAGCGTTGAAGGAGATCCTGAAGCAGGTCTCTGTACCGATCGTTGCCGACGTCCACTTCCACTACCAACGGGCATTGGAAGCCGTGGAGGCTGGCGTCCACAAGATTCGCTTGAACCCTGGCAACATCAGCGATCGCGAACAGGTCAACAAGGTGATCGATGCCTGCAAGGAACGTGGGATTCCGATTCGCATCGGCGTCAACGAAGGCTCGATCATCGAACGGAAAGACAAGCAAAGGCGCGCGGAAGAACTCGGCAAGTTCTTTGCAGGCCACAAGTCTGGCCACATGCTCGCGTTGATGATCGCGAAGCTCGAAGAGTACCTCGACATCTTCGATGCACGCGACTTTCACGACGTCGCGATCAGCGCGAAGTCGATGGATGCCGCGATGGTGATCGACGTCCACACCGAGATTTCGCAGCGATTCGATTATCCGCTGCACCTCGGCGTCACCCACGCAGGCCCGCGCGATACAGGTGCCATTCGCTCGATCGCTGCGCTTTCCACGCTTGTTGCCAACGGTATCGGCGACACGCTGCGCATTTCGTATGCAAGCGACCACATCGACGAAGTGAAGGACGGACTCGAACTTCTTTACTGCCTCGGAAAGCGCGAGCGCAAGGGCGTTGAGTTGATCGCGTGCCCTACTTGCGGCCGCATCCAAGTCGATCTCTTCACGCTCGTGAAAGAGGTCGAGAAGAAGTTGATGCCGGAACTCGAACTCCCGATCAAGGTCGCGGTGATGGGTTGCATCGTGAACGGACCCGGCGAAGCGGAAGGCGCGGATGTTGCGGTTTTCGCGGGCGATCGTCGCGGCATCATTTACGTCCAAGGCCAACGCGTGGCGAACGTGCCCGAGCCCGAGATCCTCGATCGACTCCTGCAGGAATGCCGCGAATTTGAGGCGAAAGTGAAGCGTGGCGAAGCGAAGCTTGGCGAGAAAGTCGTTGAGATCGTGCCTCCTGCACCGATCGGCGAACTCGGTTCGGGCGTCGACAAAATTCGCGCAGGACTCGTCGAGAAGATTGGAATCCCCGGTGGAAGTTCGAGCGGAAGTTCGAGTGGCGGTTCGGCCGGCGGAATCGCATGATGAAGCCAGCGCGCGTCGTCGGCATCTCGTGTGTCGTCATCGCATGTATCGGCTTCGCCGTGTCGGGCACCGGCTGTGCGATGCCGCGCTGGACTCCGAATCCGTCTTTCGTTGTCACGAAGAACGAGGCTGCAGCCGATCTCGAGCGGATGCAAGCGAACCCTGTTGCCGCGCAACGACCGGTGGTTTTTCTCGCAGGCATTGGCGATCTCTCGATTTCGTCGGGCGCGATCGAAGGCGCGATCGAACCGACGCTTGACGCGAAGTTCGCAGAGCTTCATTTCTTCGACGAGTTCACCTTCGACGGTGCGCGGCAGAAGGCGCTTCGCGAAGTTGCCGAGCAGCTCGGAACCACCATCGAGGCTTTGCCCGAGGTCGATGTTGTGGCGTTCTCCATGGGCGGACTCGTCGCGCGCTACGCGGCGATTCCC
>JBEIJG010000555.1:0-1995 GCA_040380385.1 Phycisphaeraceae bacterium
ACTCGCGGCGAGGCTGACGAAAGCGAGCGAAAGCGGGCACGTGAAGCGCAGCTTCACCAGCCCGCCAGTCGCGAGCGCTCGTCATGCTCGCGTTCGCCGCTGCGGCGGCTCACTTTGGTGTGGCAAACGAGAAAGCGAGCGAAAGCCACACATCTCGGCCCCCAAAACCATCCAAATGCGATTCACTCGCGGCGAGGCTGACGAAAGCGAGCGAAAGCGGGCACGTGAAGCGCAGCTTCACCAGCCCGCCAGTCGCGAGCGCTTAAGTGACGTCGCGCTTAAGAACCGCTCGCGTGATGCTGGAAGTACACCTCTTCCTTCGGCTGAACCACAACGAAGCCTTGCCCCTCAAATTTCAGTTGAATCGATTCGCCGCTGCCGCGACCGAGGAACGTCTTGAAACTCACATCCGTGTGGATCGATGGCGCGAGCGAACCGCTCCACGCAACAGTCGCATTCGGATCGGTGAACACCGGTTGACCGGGCCGAACCTCAAGGGCAAGCGGATCGAAGTGCGTCGTGATCGCGAGCATGCCGGTGCCCGTAAATCGCATGTTGAAGAGACCACCCGCGAACATCCCCGCCATCTTCCGCATCATCTGTACATCCCACTTCAGCGTTGGCTCAAACGCGAGCACGTCGTTGCCGTTCACAAAGATGTCGTCACCCTGCATCGCAAGAATCGTGACCTTCTTCGCATCGTCCGCCAGATACAGGCGACCGGTTCCCTCAACCTTCGTCAATTGCGTGCCTTCGCCGCTCACGGCTCGCTTGAGGAAGCGACCAATCCCGTGTTCCAACACGCCTTCACGAGTGAACTTCATCGCGCCAAGGTAGGCGACCATCGATCCCGTCTTGGTCCAGACGTTGCCTTGCAGGTTGATCTCGAGCAAGCGTTCGCTCTCGAGTTCAAAGAGGCCTTGGCCACGATCACGTTGCGAGCGGGTTTCAACGAAATCCGAAATGCTGTAGCGTCCCATGGGGCGGGAGAATAGCCCGCACGGCAACGTTGCATACGCCAGATTTTGAACTCAGCACCGCGTTGGAATCGCGCGCCGAACGCAGACGCCTCACGCCCCGCCGCTCAAACCAATCGTGATTTCCACGAACGGCCGCACCGGTCCGTTGCCCATGCCTGGGCATGGTGTCCGCCGCTTTGTGTCTTCCCATGTCTCCGGGCTCTCGACAACTTCCGGCCACCAGGGCCACGTACGGCATTGGGTGGGTCGCGCCTTGTAGAGCTGGCAGATCGCCTTGCCCGGGCGCGAGTCGCGGTCAAGAAAGATGCAGTCGTGCTTGCCGTCGCGCACGAGTTCTTTGAGCGAACGTCGCGCTCCGATGCGCCGCGTGTACTGCTCGAGAAACCGCTCCGTCGAGAGGCCCACCGCGCGGGCCATCGCATCGGCCTCGTCTGGCGTGAACCAGACGGCGCCGGGGCCACCGGAACAACAATTCCCGCACTGCGTGCACTCAAAGCGCAATCCGCCCGCGTACCACGGCGCGTCGTCACCCGAGTGCGCGTGCGGATCAATTGTTGGCACTGTCGCCCTCCGGTGGCGCTGCACCGTTCGAGCCCCACGGCTCGATGTCGAGTTCGTGCACCGCGGCGCGGCGCCGCGTTGGCGGGATGTTCGCAAGCGACGCGGGGCGGTCGTCGTAGGCCACGCGATCCATCGTGTAGATCGATTCAAAGACCCACTCCGGATGATCGAGCAGCGCGTCCTCAAGCAATTCCTCTGCTTGCGCGAGGCTGCCCGCGGTCATCCAAACCGTGATGTACGCACCGCGGTCAGGTTCGCCCTCGGCACTTTGCGCGAGCACAATCGCATGCCAGAGCGTCATGCCAAGGTGACGCCCCGCTTCATCGACGTTCGTTTCACGATCGACGTTGAGTTCAAGCAGCCACTTCTCGCGCATCACGAGCAGCAACTCGTCCATGTCGGGCGAGTGATCGTCGACCATCTCAAGGACATCGCGCGTCACGAGGCCTTCGTC
>JBEIJG010000556.1:0-1984 GCA_040380385.1 Phycisphaeraceae bacterium
AATCCCACGATCGCCTCCGCGGTTTCGGTGCGACCGCTCCCAACAAGTCCGGCGATACCAACAATCTCACCGGGTCGAACAGAGAGCGAGATACCGCGCGAGCGCCCTACCGCACCGAAATCAACCAATTCAATCGCGGGCGTTGCCTTGGCGTCGCACACGCCTTTTTCTGGGTAGATCGAACCAAGATCTCGTCCGACCATTGCCGCGGCGAGCGCGCTTTCGTCCAATTCGCCGCGAACGAATTCCTGCACCAGCCGTCCGTCGCGCAAGACGCTTGTTCGATCGGCGACAGCGACGACTTCATCGAGGTGATGTGAGATGAAGATGATCGCGCGACCTTCATCGCGCAATCGACGGAAGAGCGCGAGCAATCGCGTGGCTTCGCGCTCGCCGAGCACCGCCGTTGGTTCATCAAAAATGAGTACACGCGCATCGCTCGCGAGGCACTTCGCGATCTCCACGAACTGCGCGTCGGCAATCGAAAGATCAGCCGCACTTCGCGAAGGGTCGATCGACGCGCCGAGCATCGCGAGTAACTCGGCTGCACGCGCGCGCTGCTCGCGACGGCGAATCGGAAACCCAAACACGCCCGCAGGTTCACGTCCAAGCATGATGTTCTCAGCAACATCGAGCGCTGGAACGAGATTCAACTCTTGATGCACCATCGACACGCCCGCTCGAATGGCATCGGAGGGTTTGGTGAAGTTCACCGTGCGCACGCGGCCCGACCCGCCGAGCTCAACGTGCCCTTTGCTTGGCCGCGCCGACCCCGACAGCACCTTCATCAACGTGCTCTTGCCAGCGCCGTTCTCGCCAACCACAGCGTGGATTTCGCCCGCTCGAAACTCGACGGTGACGTCGTCCAGCGCACGAACGCCCGGATACTCCATCGTCACCCTACGCGCAGCGAGGAGCACCTGCCCGGAAGCGACGATTCGGCGGTTTGGATCGATTGCAGCGCTTTGCACGGCCCGAGAGACTACCGGAAGCACGGGATTCACTGCACGGATGTCCGAGATTCGGACGATCTCGCGAACACAAATGAAGTCAAGCGAACCTTGACCCGTTTCCGTGCTACCTTTCACGGCCCTACGGACTCAGCCGAGGGTCTCACAAAACCGTCGATTCGGTCCATGTGAGGGGCCTCCGCCGTTCGCGACGCGGGGCATTTTCGAATTTCTTCCAAAGCTCAATCCGAGTAAGGCTCAGTCCGAGTAAAGCTCAATCCAAAGTCCTGATGAACCCTGCGCTCGACCGACATCATCCCCACCTTCGCCTGACGGCAGCCATTGTCGTCGCAGGCTTTGTGGCGATCTTGGCGGCGCTCGGTGGAGCGGACAGCCATGAGTCCCGCGCGCGTCGGGGCGAACTCAGCACCTGCGCCGCCAACGGCCTCCCCCGCACGCTTCTCGCCATGGGAATCGTCGCGGCCGATCTTGAGGTCGTCGATCATGTCCATCTCGGCAGAATGCTCGGGCACGGTTTGGTCACTCGAACCGCCGCCACGACATTCGCTGCGACCTCTCCGCGCGCGCTCGATCGCGCGCTTCGACGATTGACGCTGGCAGCCGCGAGCCCCGAGCGGGTGGCATTCCTGCGCACCACCGTCTTGCCGCCGCCCCAAGCCTAACGCGCTCGCGTTTCATACGTCCGTCTCTCTCACATCGCCGTGTGCGCTGCGAGGGCGCGTGTCGGTCGCGAGACAGGCTCCGTTCGCGGCGTTTCCGCGGCAACGTGCACATTTCAATTCGATCTCTCGCGTTCAACACGCGCCACTCTCCAAATCTTGGCGCGTCGCGACGCTGTCGGCACCACCGACCTCACGCTAGGAACAAGACATGAGTCAACTGCTCAAAGGTATCCCCGTCCTCGACTGGTTCGTCCGCGTCACGATGGGTACGAAGAATCAGCGCGACGTGAAGCGCTACAACAAGATCGTCGAAGAGGCGAACGCACTCGAACCCGAGATGCGCCGCCTGAC
>JBEIJG010000557.1:0-1966 GCA_040380385.1 Phycisphaeraceae bacterium
GTTGCCTTTGTAGGTGTTCGCCATCGTGTCAACCATCACCACGCCGCCGCGCGGGAAGATCGACTTGTCGGTCGCGATCGACGCATCCTCATTCACGCGCACACCGAGCGACCCTGCCGGCCACGTACCCGGCGCGTACTCTTGGAAGAACACGTACGAATTGTTGCGGTTGATCAGCTTCTGCACCTCTTCCGGATGCTGCCTTCCGTAGCGGCGGATCGCCGCGAGCGACAGTTCGCTCTTCTTCAGAATGCCTGCTTCCATAAAGCTCATGCCAAGGCCGACGTATTCGCCGTCCGTCTTACCCGCGTACCCAACGTACATCACGCTCTGGTCGGGCATGATCAGCTTCGCACTGCCGTTGACCTGCACGATGTACGCGTCGAGCGCGCTCTCGAGCCACACGAGTTCGGTGCCCTTGAACATCCCGCTCGCCTCGATCTCGGCGCGGGTCGGCCACGGCTGCGTCGAGCCATCAGGCATACGGCGGCCGAGCGGTTGACCGGTCTTCGAGTCGGTGAGGAGTTCCGCGGGGCGTCGATAGAGCGGATACTTGAAGCGCTCGCTTGGCGAGCGCTCGGCATTGAAGGTCGGCGAGAAGTAGCCCGTGAACCGCACGTCGCGCTTCTGGTTGTAGCCAACCGACTGCCACACGTCGAACATCTCATTGAACTTCGTGGTGAATTCCTCGGCACTCGTCGAGTTCTTGAGGAGTTCGCGGAACGCAACGACGCTCGCGGCGGCCTGCTCAAACGTGCAGACTTCTTCGTTCGTACCTTGGTTACGGAACGGGAACCACGACTGCGCGGACGGCTTGCCGAACCACGTCAGGCTCTCGTTCACCGACCGCTCGAGGTAGAAACTCTTGCGGCCGAATGCCGCGCCGACATCGGGCTTCGGGTCATTTGGCCCGAGTTTGACGAGCGCGGGTCCGTCGGTCGGCCGATCGGCGTCCTCAGGGACTTCCTGCTGCGTGCGGCAGCCGCCGAGGAAGATCGTGGCGGACAGTGCGACGACCATTGCCGCTGCGACAGGCGAGACGGAACGGACGGGAATGAGACGGAATGCGCCGCGAGATGCGCCGCGGAACGAGAAACAGTCCAACATGGTGCATAGATATCGGAAGAAGAGGCGCAATTTCCGCAGACTTCGTTGGCGGACCAAACCGCCCCGTCGCTCAGGCCTCCGATCGAGCAAACCCCTGCGAAAACCAACCGTGAAAACCAACCGCGCAGACCCACGCGATCCATCGATCGCTCGATCGTTCTCTCGAAGTCGCGCATCGCCGCGTTTGGCCCGCGGGTATACTCGCAACCGGAGACCTCCATGACGACTGCTTTCCCGACCGTCCTCTCGTTCATCGGCAACTTCGGCATGATGGAATGGGCGGTCATCCTGATCATCGCCCTCCTCCTCTTCGGCCGCCGCCTCCCCGAGGTCGGCAAGTCGCTCGGCCAAGGCATCAAGGAGTTCAAGAAGGGTCTGAAGGAAACCGGCGATGAAGTCCAGAAGTCGGACGACTCGTCCTCCTCGGCGCGCCGTTCGCTCCCGCAAGATCAGGGCATGCGCACCCCGGAATCGACGCAAGAGCGCACGCACACGCACTGACTTGCGCCAACCAACCAATCAACCAATCAACCAAGCACGAAAGAATCCCACCGGACGCTACGCGCGTCCGGTGTTCTTTTTCGCACGCAGCCCACCACTCGGCACAGTCGAACCCTCACAGTCCATTCCTCATGCGGGCTTGACCACCGCACCCACACACGATCTAGATTGACCACATGATTCCGTTGCCCGCGCTTGCCATCGTCGCACTCTGTGCGTCACACGCTGTTCCCAGTATCACGGCGCTCGCTTTCGCGCAATCGACGCCGCCCGCGGCAACAGCGCCCGAGTCGCCTGCCAAACCAACACGGAAAGACCTCGAACGCGCCGCCGAACGCGGCGACACCAGCGCGATGTA